>JANLJK010000381.1 GCA_029255525.1 Pseudolabrys sp. | reverse complement strand
GTTTCGACCGCAGCGAGGCGAGCCACGCCCTCAGCCTGTGCGATATGCACGCCAAGTATGCCGACGTGCTGCCGGCGGCGGAGATCAAGACGTTCGTTGGCGGTCTGGCGGACGGGCTCTTTCCCAACCTGCCGAAAGGGCGCCCCTGAGAGGGGGCGGCTCGCCGGGGGGGGCTAGGCCAAATTTGAGACAAAAGCGGGCTTCCGCGTCGCCGCCGGCGGCCGGCCCGGGCGCAATTTCGCGCCCTGACGGGCGGAAGTTTCGATACGTTCGCGTCTCTGGGGTATGTGCCAAAAATGGGATTTTGGGTTTTCTTTGGCTCGGGCCCAGGCTAAGGTGCTGGCCGAATAGGCCTTTTGGAGCGTCCCATGACCGACCGCATCACCATCCGCAAGCCGGATGATTGGCATCTCCATGTCCGCGATGGCGAGATGATGCGGGCAGCCCTGCCCCATACGGCGGATAAATTCGGCCGGGCGATCATGATGCCCAATCTGGTGCCGCCGGTCGCCACCACGGCTGATGCGGCGGCCTACCGCGAGCGGTTGCTGGCGGCGCTGCCGAAGGGCAGCACCTTCACGCCGCTGATGACCTGTTATCTCACCGACGATACCGACCCCGACGATGTCGAGCGCGGCTTCAAGGAAGGGGTGTTCACCGGGGTGAAGCTCTATCCGGCCAACGCCACCACCAATTCCGCCGCTGGTGTCACCGATTTTAAGAAGATCACCCGCGTCTTGGAGCGCATGCAGAAGATCGGTATGCCGCTGTTGATCCATGCCGAGAGCGTTGACCCTGCGGTCGACGTGTTCGACCGCGAGGCGGTGTTCATCGAGCGGACCTTCGAGCCGTGGACGCGGCAGTTTCCCGGACTGCGCTTCATCCATGAGCATCTGTCGAGCAAGGTCGGCTGCGACTTCGTGCGCGCGAAGTCGGGGCAGGTGGGCGGCTCGATCACGCCCTATCACCTCGTGCTCAACCGCACGGATTGGCTGGGCTGGGGCAACCGGCCCTACATGTATTGCATGCCGGTGATCAAGACCGAGCAGGACCGTCAGGCGCTGCGCAAGGCCGCGACCGGCGGCGAGCCGTGCTTCTTTCTCGGCACCGACTCCGCGCCGCACTCCATTCACAAGAAGCTCGCCGTGGTCGGCGCTGCTGGCCTGTACAACGCTCCTGTCGCAATTGAGACCTATACGAAGGTGTTCGACGAGGAGAATGCGCTGGATAAGCTCGAGGCCTTCGCCTCGCTGAACGGTCCGGCGCATTACCGGCTGCCGCCGAATGAGGGCACGATCACGCTGGAACGCATCGCCTGGACCGCGCCGGTAGAGATCAAGGTCGAAGGTCCCGAGGAGCGGGCGCTGGTTTACCGCGGCGGCGAGACCATCGAATGGAAAGTCACCAACGTAACCTGAGCGTCTCGATGTCGTCTTTGAACACCCTGTCCGCGACCGAAATCGCCGCCCAGGCCGCGAGCGGCGCGATCCGCTGTGAGGACGTGGCGCGGGCCTGTCTCGATCGTATCGATACGCGGGAACCGGTGGTGAAGGCCTGGTCTTTCCTCGATCGCGACCTGGTGCTGTCGGAGGCTAAGGCGCTCGACGCCCGCGCCGAGCGTGGGCCGCTCCATGGCGTGCCGGTCGGCGTCAAGGACGTCATCGAGACCTGCGACATGCCGACCGAAATGGGCTCGCTTATCTATCGCGGCTATCGCACCAAGTCGGACGCCTCCTGCGTCGCGCTGCTGCGCGCGGCTGGGGCGCAGATCTTTGGCAAGACGGTGACCTGTGAATTCGCCGGCGTTACCGCCGGTGGCACCACCAATCCGCACGATCCCACCCGCACGCCCGGCGGCTCCTCGAGCGGTTCCGGCGCGGCGGTGGCGGACTTCATGGTGCCGCTCGCCTTCGGCACGCAGAC
>JANLJK010000380.1 GCA_029255525.1 Pseudolabrys sp. | reverse complement strand
CCGGCGACGTCGCTCCGCAGCCGCAAGGCTAAATACGCTCCATACGACGTCAGAACGCCCGCCGCATGGCGGGCGTTTTGTTTTGGGGGTTCACCTGCTGGCTTCGCCGCTATAGACCGAGCGCCGCCTCAGACACCGACAGCTTATCCATGAGTTCTCAATCGCCGCGCTGGACCCTTGAAGGCTTTCGGCAGGGCGCCATCGGCATCCTGCCGCTGCTGCCGGGCCTGTTCGCCTTCGGCATGGCCTTCGGTACCGTGGCCGCGCGCAAGGGCTTCACGCTGTTCGAGGCGATGCTGATGAGCGCGACGGTGTTCGCCGGCATGTCGCAGATGATCGTGCTGGAAAGCTGGCCCGAGTGTCTCACGCTGCCCGCCATCGCCGCGGCGGCGCTGATCGCAGGTCTCGTCGGCCTGCGCTTCCTCCTGATTGGCGCGAGCTTAAGGCCCTGGCTCGGCACCAGCGCGGCGTGGAAGGTCTATCCGACGCTCTATCTCCTCACCGAGCCGAATTGGCTCTTATCGATGCGCTATCACAACAACGGCGGCGCCGATCCCGCTTATCTGCTCGGCAGCGGCGTTGTCGTGTGGATCTTCTGGGTGGCGGCGGCTGTGCCCGGCTATTGGCTCGGCGCGCTGGTCGCAGATCCCAAGGTCTTCGGCCTTGATCTGGTGATGCCGGCGTTTTTCGTGGCGATGCTGGTATCGTTGTGGCGCGGCCCGCGTCGCGCCATCGCCTGGGTCGTCGCCGGCGCGGTCGCGCTTCTCGCGCAATGGCTCCTCGGCGGCTTCTGGTTCGTGCTCATCGGCGCCTTCGCCGGCGCGGTGGCGGGAGGGCTGATCGATGATCGCGAATGATCCGATCGGCTTTGCCGCCGTACTCGCGGCGATGAGCGCTGCCGTCTATCTCATGCGTGTCGGCGGCTATTGGCTGATCGGACGCCTTCCCATCGGTCCGCGTGTGCATCGCATGCTCGACGCGCTGCCCGGCGCTGTGATCGCGGCGACGGTGGTGCCGATCCTGGCGCAAGGCAGCATCAGCGCGACTTTGGCGGTCGGTGCTGCGGCGGCGGCGATGTTTGTGGCGCGCAACGATTTCGCCGCGGTGCTCGCGGGCGTCGCGGTGGCGGCGCTGACGCGGGCGATGGGGTTGTGAGGAACCACCGCAGCGCAGCCGCCTTGACCCGAGGGGCCGTCCATTACTAGGCTCGACGCATGACGGTGAAAACTGAATCGATTGAACTCGACGGCGCCACCGCAACCGCTCTGAAAGAGCGCGCGGCCGAACGAGGTGTGAGCGTGTCGCAACTCGTCGCAGAACTTGTGCCGCTCGCAGTCGATGACCAGGCCATTGCGGAGCTCGATCGCCGCTGGGCCGCGATCGAGCATGGTGAGCCGACTGTGCAGCATGCCGATGTCGAAAACTGGCTGCGCACCTGGGGAGGCTCTGACTTTAGGTGCTGGAATGAGCGATGAAGGTCGAATGGTCGGCCGCCGCCGTTGCTGACCTCGATCGCTTTGCCGATTTTTTGCATCAGCGCTTTCCCGCGATGGCCAAGGTCGTGGCTCGCGATCTGCTTGAGAAAACCAATATCCTCGGCGACAATCCGCTGCTTGGCCATCCGATCGCGGGCCGTGAAGAGTATCGCCAAGTCGTTCTGCGGGTGCTGAATGCCGCATACGTGCTTCAATATCGTATCGACGGGGATCGATTGGTCATTTTGCGAATATTTCACGGCCGTGAGGCACGTGATCGGTAGCGAGCACTGGACCGATGCCCCTTCCATCCCGCGTCTCACCCTTCGGCGAATTGTTCGCGTCCCCCGCGCGCGGAACGCTCATGGGCAATCGCGGCGGACGGCTGCATGATGCCGATAGAAAGCTCACTGCGCGACGCTGGACATCGAAGCAGTGGATCTGCTGCAAGCTCATCTTCAACGATCGCCACCGCGACGTCTGGGGCGATAGCTACACCGAATTGTTCTTCCTCGACGAGGTGACGGCTTTTGCCGCCGGCCACCGGCCGTGCTTCGAATGCCGCCACAAGGAGGCCGAGCGCTTCGCGATATTATTTTCCGAAGCTGTTGCCTCAAACTCCGCTCGTTCCCGCGCAAGCGGGAATCCAGCGCTGGGTCCCCGCTTGCGCGGGGACGAGCGGAATTTGGGGCGCCACCGCGCATCGGCCGTTGAGATGGACAAGGTGCTCCACGTCGAGCGCCTCGATGGCAAAGCCAAGCGCTTGCACCGGCTGCCGCTCGATACGTTGCCGGACGGCGCCATGATCGCGCGCGGCACCGAGGCCTTCGCCTTGCGCGACGATCATCTGTGGTCCTGGACGCCGGCCGGTTATGGCGCGCCGCAGCCTTTGTCCCGTCGCGGCGAGGCCGATGTGCTGACGCCGCCCGCCATTCTCGCGGTGCTGGCACGCGGCTACCGGCCGCTCTGGCACGCGTCCGCCACATGAGCGCCATGCCCTGGTCTCAAGGGCACGCCGTGCCGCGACATGACCTGAATCAATACGTGGCGCGGGCTCGGGCGCGATAAGTCCAACGGACACCTGTGTTCGCCGAGGAGCCCAGCGATGACATCCGCCAAAGCCGATATTCCCGCCGCTTTGCAGCGCCGCCGCGATTATGCCGGCCCGGCGTTGCTCGCTTACGGTTTCCGCCCGTTCTTTCTGGCCGCCGGCCTGTGGGCCGCGCTCGCGATTCTGGTCTGGGTGCCGGTCTATACCGGCCATCTCACGATCCATACCGGCTTCAGCCCGCTCGACTGGCACGTGCACGAGATGCTTTACGGCTATGTCGCGGCCTCGATCGCCGGCTTCCTGCTCACCGCCATCCCGAACTGGACCGGCCGCCTGCCGGTCTCCGGCTGGCCGCTCGGCGCGCTGGCGCTCTTGTGGGTTGCCGGTCGCGTCGCCATCCTCGCCTCCAGCACGATCGGCGGCATCGCCGCCGCGGCTATCGATGTCAGCTTCCTGGCGACGCTCGGCGCGGTCGCCGCGCGCGAGATCATCGCCGGCAAGAACTGGCGCAACCTGCGTGTGCTGATCATCCTCGGCGTGCTGATGACCGGCAATGTGGTTTTCCACGCCGAGGTGCTGATGAAGGGCGCGGCCGATGTCGGCATCCGCGTCGCCGTCGCCTCGGTTATCCTGCTGATCTCGCTGATCGGCGGCCGCATCGTGCCGAGCTTCACCAACAACTGGCTCGTGCGCAACAATCCCGGCCGGCTGCCGGTGCCGTTCGCGCGCTTCGACATGGCGGCGCTGGCGTTAAGCGCGCTGGCGCTCATCGCCTGGATCGCCGTGCCGGGGCATGTCGTCACCGGTGCGCTGTTTGTCGTGGCGGGCCTCCTGCAAGCCGTGCGGCTGGCGCGCTGGGCCGGCGACCGCACGCTCGCCGACCGGCTCGTCCTGGTGCTGCATGTCGCTTATACTTTCGTGCCGCTCGGCTTCCTGCTCATCGGCGCCTCCGCGCTGTCGAGCGAGGTGCCGCCGAGCGCGGGCATCCATGCCTGGACGGCCGGCGCCGTCGGCCTCATGACGCTCGCGGTGATGACGCGCGCCACGCTCGGCCATACTGGTCAGGCCTTGCAGGCGACGCCGATGACGCAAGCCATCTATGCCTTGGTGTTCGTCTCGGCGTTCTTGCGTATCGTGGCGGCCTTCACCGGCTCGATCGCACTGATCGAAACGGCCGGCCTCGCCTGGGTTGCGGCCTTTGCCTGCTTCGTGCTGCTCTATGGGCCGCTCTTGGCGCGCCGCAAGCCGGCCTGGGCCGAGGCGCGCTGCTGACGCTCACGCCGGCTCGATCGCCGTCGGAGGCGCGGCATTGTTGCCCCGCGCCCATGTGGTGGCCACGATGATCGCCAGGATTGTTAGCATGAGCGCCACCATGGCCGCGCAGGCCGGCCATCCGCCTAATGACCAGGCGAAGCCGCCGACGGCGGCACCAAAGCTGCCACCGAGATAAAAGCTCGTCACGTAGAGCCCGACTGCTGATGAGCGCCCCGCTTTGGCGGTGATGGTGACATAACTGGTCGACACGGCCTGACACAAAAGTCCGCAACCGGCCGAGATCGTCAGGCCGAGCAGAATCGTCCAAAGCGGCGTCATCAGCGTCAGCGCGATGCCCACCATCCACACGCCAATTGCGCCGATGACGACATTGCGTCGCCCGAAGCGCCCGACGGCGAAGCCCGTCATTGTCGTCAGCCCTGTGCCGACCAGATAGACCATGAAGATCGCGCCGAGCCACGTCGCCGACAGCGAATAAGGCGGCGCGGCGAGCCGGAAGTTGATGTAGGTGAAGGTCGCGATGAAGTTGAACAGCACGCCGAAGCCGACCGCATAGGTCGCGACCAACTTCGGATTGCGAAAATGGCCAAGCATCTGCTTCGCCGAGGCGACGAAGCCCTCGGAGCGTACGAACTTGCGCTCGCGCGGCAGCAGGAGTGCGATGATTGCAGCGCCGGCGAGCGTGAATACGGCAAGCGAAGCGAATCCATAGCGCCAGCCGAACAGGTCGGCGAGGATACCCACGAAGAATCGGCCGCTGAAGCCGCCCAAGCTCGCACCCGAAGTATAAACGCCAATGGTCGCGGTCGCTTCATGAGGTCCGAGTTCCTCGCCGATATAAGCAATGGTCACGGCGAAGACGGGCGGCATCGCCAGGCCTTGCACGAAACGCCAGAAGACCAGTGCATGCAGCGTCGGCGCCAGCGCCGCCATCAGGGTCGGCACCGCGAGCGCGAACATGGCGATGACAATCACGCGCTTGCGTCCGAGCACATCGGCGGCCGTGCCGGCAAAGGGGGCCATCAGTGCCACGGCCAGCGTACCGGCGGTCATGATGGCGGCGATATCGGCGGGGCTGGCGCCGAACTCGTTCGACAACAGCGGCAGGATCGCCTGCGGCGAATAGAGGTTGATGAAGCTGCAATAGCCCGCGAGTCCTGCCGCCACCCGAATGGCCAAGGAATGTCGGCTTTTGGCGCTCATCATTGGGAAGGGAACCGGCGGCTTCTGGCGTGTCGATAAAGCTATGCATTGGTTTGCCACCCGCCGCCAAGAGGGCGGGCAGGGTAGCTGCGAACCGCCGGGCGCATGGCTATCGTTTGTCGAGCGCCGCCTTCGCTTTGCTCAGCGTCGCTGCCGGCGTGCCGGACGCGTCGACCTCCGACCAATCCAGCGCGCCGAGGTCGTAGTGCTCTTGTTGCCGTGCAACATCGGCATCGGCGTCCGATGCATCGTGCATGCGGGCGCCGACGCGGGCGACGCGCGTCGCAAGATCGGCGGTGAGGAACAAGCCCTGAAACGGCGCGCCGGTCTGTGCGATCGCTTGTGCGATGGCGCGGCGTTCGTCGTCGCGCGCGAACACGGCATCGACGATGGCCGAATGTCTGGCGGCGATGACCCGCCGCGCCTTGGCCGCCAATGCTGCATAGACCTTTTCGGTCGCTTCGCGCGTATAGCCCGCCGGTGGCAGCTTCTCGGTCTCGGCCACGCCGAATAATGCTTTGCGCTCGATATCGCTGCGCAGCACGACCGCGCCCGGCGCCGGCGGGATGCCGGCCGCGAGCGCGCGCGCCAAGACCGACTTGCCGGTGCCCGAGAGTCCGCCGACGGCGATCAGCCGCGGCGTTGGCGGCGTGATCAAGCGGCAGGCCAGCGTGAAATAATCGCGCGCGCTCCAGGCGGCTTCTTCCGGATCGTCGGCATGCTGGCGGCGCGCGGCGGTGACCTTGGCGCGGATCGCGGCGCGTACCGACAGGAACAGCGGCAAAGCGGCCAGTGCGTCAAGGTCTTCAATGCGGCGCGTCTCGATCAGGTAGCGGTTGAGCACGACGTTCGCTTGGCTGTTCAGGCCGCGCGCGATCAGGTCCATCAGCAGGAAGGCGAGATCGTAGAACACGTCGATGGTGGACAGCTTCTCGTCGAATTCGATGGCATCGAACAGCACCGGTGCGCCGTCGATCAGGACAAGATTGCCGAGATGCAGATCGCCATGGCAGCGTCGCACCATGCCCTGCTGCGCGCGCGTCTCGAGCAGCGGCGTGACGCGCGTGAGCGCGGCCCGTGTCGCGGCGGTCATGGCCGCGACCGCATCCGGCGCGAACAGCGCCGGCACGGCGGCGAGCTCTTCATCGTTCTGTGCGACGATGGTCGTCAGTGTTTCAACGAAGCCGGCGTCCGCCACCACCGATGCCGCGTCATGGGCTTGCGCCACCGCGTGGCCGAGCGCGTCGGCGAGCTTTTCGTCGATGCGGCCGGCCTCGGCCAGATGATCGAGCGTCTGCGTTTCATCGAAACGCGCCATCTCGACCGCCCATTCGACTGCCGCGCCATCGCCGCCGACAGCCAGCCGGCCGTCGCCGTCGCGCGTAATCGGCACCACCCGCTTGTAGATCGCCGGGGCGAAAGGCCGGTTGACCTCCAGTTCGGCCGCGCAGGCGGCCTTGCGCTTGTCGAGTGTCGAGTAGTCGAGAAAAGGGAACGTCACCGCCCGCTTGATCTTGAGCACGCGGCCGTCGGCCAGGAAGACCGCCGCCGCATGCGTGTCGATCCGCTGCACTGCGGCACCGCCATGGGCTGCCGGCGATCCGAGGAAATCGATCACCGCCTGCTGGTCGGCCGCGGCTGGGTTCATCGTGTCATCCTGTGGGGCGCGTGCGACTGTCATTCTTGCCGTGCTAGGATGCCGCCGGGCTGATCCAGATCAATACGCGGATACGCCGGATCAGGCCATGATACCTACATTGAAACGATGGAGACGCTTCCCGTGACCACGCTGCCGCATACGTTCAAGCGCATCAGGCTCAATCTCGCCCGCTCGAAGGAGTTCCCGGAAGGGTCCTCCCAGCACGGTTACGAATTCGTTGCTCCGCTCGATGCCAAGAGCCATATCGACGTGGCGCTATGGCGGGAGCACCGCGACAATTGCCGCGTGCGTCGCTTTTGGGCCGGCGAGGACGACCAGATCGGTTTCCTCGTGCACAAGCCGGGTGGCCCTGAGCACGCGCGCTGGGTGTTCGACTACGACAAGACCGCCGAGACCGACGACGAAAGCGGCTATCGCTTCGGTGCCCATGCCTTCACGCAGGGCGAATATGTTTCGATCCGGGACGAGGACGGCGAGATGCACACCTTCCGCATCGTCTCGGTCGAGCCGGCGACCTGATCCGACATCGAGCACGTGAAATTCAGAGACACGCCGCGCACCCGCGCATGCCGGGTGGGCGGCGAAGTCTATTGACCGTCCCGCGTCCCCCCGGGAAGAGTGCGCCCCAGCCGCCCCGCAATGGCGGATAAACAAGGGGAGGGAGCACGTGCTGCTCGACGTTCGTACCTATAAGTGCCTGCCGGGGCGGGTCCCGGCACAGCTCGAGATCTACAAGAAATTCGGCTATCCGGTGCAGCTGCGCTACATGGGCGAGCCGCTGATGTACGCGGTTGCCGAAAGCGGCGAGATGAACACCTTCACGCATGTCTGGGTCTATGCCAGCGCCGCCGACCGCGAGGAGAAACGCTCCCGCATGGTGAAAGATCCGGACTGGCCGGTCTATCTCGCCGAAAACGTCAAAGGTGGCCATCTCATCGAGCAGCGCACCGTGCTGATGACGCCGGTGTCCTTCGCGCCGCAGCCGGCCATGCCGACGATTCATAAGTGACGAGGTGCCGGCAAGGCCTCTCCACCGTCATGCCCGGCCTTGTGCCGGGCATCCACGTCTTCCTTCCTTCGCAAAAAAAAGCAAGACGTGGATGGCCGGGACAAGCCCGGCCATGACGGGTAAACTTGGCAATCTGAAATTGTGGACGGGAATAGAAATGCGCTCGAACGACGGCACGCGTACCGGCGGCGAAATCCTCATCGACCAGCTCGCGCTGCAGGGCGTGCGCCACGCCTTCTGCGTGCCGGGCGAGAGCTATCTCGCCGCGCTCGACGCGCTGCATGACAGCGACATCAAGCTCACCGTCTGCCGGCACGAGAGCACCGCCGCGATGGCGGCGGAAGCCATCGGCAAGGCCACCGGCCGGCCCGGCATCTGCTTCGTCACGCGCGGCCCCGGCGCCACCAACGGCTCGGCCGGCGTGCACATCGCGCGCCAGGATTCGACGCCGATGATCATGTTCGTCGGCCAGATCGGCCGCGACATGCGCGACCGCGAAGCCTTTCAGGAGATCGACTACCGCGCCATGTTCGGCACGGTGGCGAAATGGGCGACCGAGATCGACGATCCGGCGCGCATCCCGGAGATCGTGCAGCGCGCCTTCCACACCGCCTGCAACGGCCGCCCCGGCCCGGTGGTGATCGCGCTGCCGGAAGATATGCTGACCGAGCGCGTCGTCACGCCGGACGCCAAATATGTCGAGCCGGTCGAGATATGGCCCGGTCTCACCGACATGAGCCGTTTGCAGAAATTGTTATGGGCGGCGAAGCGTCCGGTCGTGCTGGTCGGCGGTAGCCGATGGTCGGAGCAAGCGACCGCCGCGCTGATGCGCTTTGCCGAACGTTTCGCGCTGCCGGTCGCCACCACCTTCCGCCGGGGTCATCTCTTCAACTCCGAGCATCCTTGTTATGCCGGCGATCTCGGCATCGGTCCCAATCCGAAACTGCTGGCGCGGATCAAGGCCGCCGATCTCGTGCTGCTCATCGGCGGTCGCATGAGCGAGATGCCGTCGCAGAGCTATACTTTGTTCGACATCCCCGAGCCGCAGATGAAGCTGGTGCATGTGCATCCGGGCTCGGAAGAGCTCGGCCGCGTCTATCATCCGCATCTCGCCATCAATGCGTCGCCAACGGCCTTCTGCTCGGCGCTCGAAGGCCTGCAGCCGCCGAATGAGATTGCGTGGCGCGGCGAGAGCGACACGGCGCATGCCGACTTCCTCGCCTGGACCGACAAGGCGACGCCGCAGCCGGGCTCGGTCAATCTCGGCGAATGCATGGTCTGGCTGCGCAACAATCTGCCGGCAGACGCGATCCTCACCACCGGCGCCGGCAACTTTACCGGCTGGATGCATCGCTTCTATCGCTTCCGCAAATTCGGCACCTTGGTCGGGCCGACATCGGGTTCGATGGGCTACGGCTTTCCCGCCGCCCTCGGCATGCAGACCTTGTATCCCGACCGCACCGTGGTCTGCATCGCCGGCGATGGCGACTTCCTGATGACGGGCCAGGATTTCGCCACCGCCGTTCAATACGAATTGCCACTGGTGATCGTGCTCTACGACAACGGCCTCTACGGTACGATCCGCATGCACCAAGAGCGTGAATATCCCGGCCGCGTCATCGCCACGCATCTGCGCAATCCGGACTTCGCGCGTTACGCCGAGGTCTTCGGCGGCTTCGGCGTGCGTGTCGACAAGACCGACGATTTTCCGGCTGCCTTCGAAGCCGCGCGCAAGTCCGGCAAGCCGTCGATCGTACACTTGAAGGTCGACCCGGAAGCGCTGACGCCGGGCATGACCTTGTCCGCCATCCGCGAGAAGGCGCTGGCAGGGAAGTGATTTTTATCCCGAAAGGGAGGAGAATGGACGAGGCTCGCATTGCGCGAGGTGGCTGGCTATATTTGCCCCATGACGAAACTGCTGCGGGATGTGCTTGAGCGTGTGACCCAATGGCCTGACGAGCGTCAGGACGAGGCCGCGCATATGCTGCTGGAACTGGAGGCGCAGCGGACGAGCAGGCTGCGCCTGACGCCGGCGCAGGTGGCGGAAGTCGCGAGGATCAGTCAGGGCCTTCGCGACGGCACGGAGAAGTTCGCCTCCGACGAAGAGATGGAAGCATTGTGGAAGTCCTGCGGCCTATGAGGCTGCGCTACACCGCTGCTGCCCGTCGACACCTTCTATCCATTTTTGATTTTATTGTGGAGCGAAACCCCGCTGCGGCGCGGCGCGTCATCGCCGAAATTCGTGCCGCGGCGAAACGTCTTTGCGAGTTTCCCCATCACGGACGTACCGGCCAGCACGCAGGAACGAGAGAGCTCGTCGTCCTCGGGACGCCCTATCTCGTTATCTACGAACTCTGGCCAGCGAACGACGAGATTGTGGTGCTGGCCGTCATGCATGGTGCGCAAGACCGCAGGCAAGCTCCGGAAAAAGAATCCGAATGATTGCTCTTTGCGATGAATCAGCGTTCAGTACTTGTGCATGCCCTACCGCCGCACAGCCAATGTCGTCCGCCGCCTAGCCGAGCGCGAGCAGGCGATTCTTGCCGCCGCGCAAAGGCTGGCGGCCGAGGGCGGCATGGCGGCGGTGCAGATCGCGGCCGTGGCCGACCGTGCCGGCATCGCCGCCGGCACGGTCTATCGCTACTTCCCCTCCAAGAACGATCTGGTCGCGGCGCTGACCGGCATGGTCGGCGATCGCGAATTGGCCGCCATGCGCGCGGCCGCCGATGCGGCGCCGGGCCCCTTGTCGGCGCTCGCCGCTTGCATCGCTACTTTCGCCGCCCGCGCGCTCGCCGAGCGCCGCCTGTCCTGGGCGGTGATCGCCGAGCCGGTCGACGCCGAAGTCGATGCCCTGCGGCTCGATTTCCGCCAGTCGCTCGCCGCCGAGCTTGAGCGGCGCATCAACGCGGCCACGACGCGCAAGCTCGTGCCCGAGCAGGACGCGCGCGTCACCGCGCCCGCGATCGTCGGCGCGCTGATGGAGGGGCTGCTCGGCCCATTGGCGCCTACTTATGACAGCGAGGGCCAGGCGCGCGAGGCGGTGCAGGAGGCCGCGCTGCTGGCGCTGCGCGCGGTCGGCATCGTCGATGCCCGCGCCCGCGGCCTGGTGGCGCAGACGGTGCTGCCGCCGGCCTGATCCGACCAAATTTTATCCAGTTCGCACCGCTCAGATTGTATCGCGCGCGCTCGACAACGCACGCGTCTCCCCGCAGCAGTTTCGCGGTTTCGCAGATGCCGTCCGGCTCAATAGGCGGCTTCCGCCGGCACGTTCTCGAGCGGCAAGGTTACGTCCTTCACGCCGCGTTCGAGCGGGTCGTCGGCGATATGAAACCCCAATTCGCCACACATTTGCAGCATGGTGGAGTTCTCGTTGAGCACCTGGCCGCGCACCGTGTTCAAGCCTTTGTCCTTGGCGTTGCTGATTATATGCTTCATCATCAGCCAGCCGAGGCCGTGACCCTTGAGATGCGAGCGCAGCAGGATGGCGAATTCGCCGGTCTTGCCGTCCGGGTCGTCGTGCAGGCGCACCACGCCCAACATCTTGCCGGTGGATTCTTCGAGGGCGATGAAGGCCATGGCGATCGCCGGATCGTAGTGCACGAGCTTGTCGATCATGCTCGTACTGAGCTCGCGCATGGGGCCGAAGAAGCGCAGACGCAGGTCGTCGGGCGTCACTTCGCTGAGGAAATCGGAATAGAGCGCGGCGTCCGCCACCGTCAGCGGCCGAATGAACACCTTCTCGCCGTCGAGCAACGTGACGTGGCGTTCGCGCACTTCGGGCCTCCGTCGTTCCGGGGCGCCGCGCCGAAGCCCGTTAGGCGAAGGCGGGCGAACCCGGAATCCAGTAACAGGCTCAGAAGACTTAAGCTGGATCCCGGGTTCGATCGCCGCGCGATCGCCCCCGGAATGACCAGATATCAATGCGACATCAACACCGGGACGGTCATCGACTCGAGGATGCCGCGCGTGGCGCCGCCGAGGACGAATTCGCGCAGGCGCGAATGACCATAGCCGCCCATCACGATGAAGTCGGCGGACGAGTCGGCCGCGTAGGACAGGAGCGTGGAGGGCACATCGATGTCAGGCGAGGTGATGCGCTTGACCTCAACCTTCAGGCCGTGGCGGGCGAGATGCTGGCCGATATCGGCGCCTGGCACCTCATCGCTCTTCGGCCGGCCGGTGGAGACGATCACGATTTCCACCTGCTTGGCCTTCTTCAAGAGCGGTAGCGAGTCGGCGATGGCGCGGGTGGCGGCGCGGCTGCCGTCCCAGCACACCATCACGCGGTCGAGCTTGGCGGCGCCCTTGAAGATATAGGGCACGAAAATGACCGGGCGGCCGCTCTCGAACAGCACGCCTTCGTCGATCACCTCGGCCGGCACGCCGGTGTCGCGTTCGGGCTGGCCGACGATGACCAGATCGAAGCGGCGGCCGATGCGGCCGAGCTGCTCGGCGGCGGCGGAGATGCTGGCGCTGAGGATGCGGCTTTCCGCCGACAGGCTGGAGCGCTTGGCGGCGGCTTCGAACCGTTCGATCGCCGTGCGCGCGACCTTGTCGGCTTCGGCGCGCTGGGATTCGATGAATTCCGGCGGAATGCCGCCCATCACGGTGCCGGGGATCACCGGCTCATAGGAAAAGGCGACGCCGAGCACATGGGCCTCGAATGCTTCGGCCAATGAGACGGCGAATTCGCCGGCCGGATCGTGCTCGCCCAGGCCGAGATTGACGACAATATCTTTAATCATGACTGTTTTTCTCCTGACCGAGCGATCCGCTCGCAGCCGCAGAATACCGTTGCATCATGTCGCAGCCTTGACCAAGGTCAAAGAGCCGCAGTGCTGGCTTTTTTTGGGGATGGCCGGCGCCGGACCGGCGCCTACTTCTTCTTTCCGTCGGGGCCGAACTGCTTGAGATAGTCCCAAAGGTGGTCGGCTTCCTTTTCATTCTTGATGCCGGGGAAGATCATTTTGGTGCCCGGGATCTTGGCGCGCGGGTCCTTGATGTATTCGAGGAACGTCTCTTTGTTCCAGGTGATGCCGGACTTCTTGTTGGCTTCCGAATAGCTGTAGCCCTCGATGCTGCCGGAATGACGCCCCTCGAGGCCGTTGAGCACCGGGCCGACCTTGTTCTTGGCGCCTTCGCCGATCGCATGGCAGGGCAGGCATTTCTTGAACGATTGTTCGCCGGCCGCCTCGTCGTCTGCCAGCGCAACTTGCGTCATCAAGCCCAGGGCCGCCACCACGATTGCCAAACTTGACTTCATTGCGTCACTCCCTTTTCCCGGTCGATCTCGACCCTCGCATATTCCATTTTTTGAATGGTTCTGCCAGCCTGGGTTAATTATCGGATGGCTGATATGTTGCACTGCACGAACGGAAAGCCGGGAGTATTTTGAGAATGTCGGTCCAGATGCCGGAGCCGGACGGCGCGGTTCTTGCCCGCCGCGCCGCCATCGTCAAGGCGCTGCGCACCATCGTGCCGGGCGAGGGCGTGATCGCCACCGAACGCGAGATGAAGCCGTTCGAGAGCGACGGACTGACTGCCTACAAGCAGCTCCCCATGGTCGTGGTGCTGCCAGAGACCACGCAACAGGTCGCCGCGGTGCTGCGCTATTGCTACGACGAAGGCATCAAGGTGGTGCCGCGCGGGGCCGGCACTTCGCTGTCCGGCGGCGCGCTGCCGCTGGAGGACGGCGTGCTGCTCGGCATGGCCAAGTTCAATAAAATTCGCGAGATCGATTTCGACAGCCGCGTCGCGGTGGTCGAGCCGGGCGTCACCAACCTCGCGGTGTCGACGGCGGTGGCGCATGCCGGCTTCTATTACGCGCCCGATCCGTCGTCGCAGATCGCCTGCACCATCGGCGGCAACATCGCCGAGAATTCCGGTGGCGTGCATTGCCTGAAATACGGCATGACCACCAACAATGTGCTCGGCTGCGAGATCGTGCTGATCACCGGCGAGGTGATCCGCGTCGGCGGCAAGCATCTCGACGCCGCCGGCTATGATCTCTTGGGCCTGATCACCGGCTCGGAAGGCCTGCTTGGTGTGGTCACCGAAGTCACCGTGCGCCTCCTCAAGAAACCCGAGACCGCGCGCGCGGTGCTGGTCGGCTTTCCGTCGTCGGAAGCCGCCGGCGAATGCGTGTCGCGCATCATCGGCGCCGGTATCATCCCCGGCGGCATGGAGATGATGGACAAGCCCGCCATTGCCGCCGCGGAAGAGTTCGTGCACGCCGGCTATCCGCTCGACGTCGAGGCCTTGTTGATCGTCGAGCTCGACGGGCCGGCGGCCGAGGTCGATCACCTGATTGCGCGCGTCGAAAGCATCGCCAATGACTGCGGCGCGGTGTCGTGCAAGCTGTCGACCTCGGAAGAAGAGCGTCTGTTGTTCTGGGCCGGCCGCAAGGCCGCGTTCCCGGCGGTCGGCCGCATCTCGCCCGATTATTACTGCATGGACGGCACTATTCCGCGCGCCCGATTGCCCGACGTGCTCAAGGCCATGAAGGCGATGTCGGAGAAATACGACCTGCGCGTCGCCAATGTGTTCCATGCCGGCGACGGCAACCTGCATCCGCTCATCCTTTACGACGCCAACAAGGAAGGTGAGCTCGACCGCGCCGAAGCCTTCGGCGCCGATATCCTGAAGCTCTGCGTCGAAGTCGGCGGCGTGCTCACCGGCGAGCACGGCGTCGGCGTCGAAAAGCGCGATCTGATGCCGGCGATGTTCTCCGAGATCGATCTCAACCAGCAGCAGCGCGTCAAATGCGCCTTTGACGAGAAGGGCCTGCTCAACCCCGGCAAAGTGTTCCCTGAGCTGCACCGCTGCGCCGAATTGGGCCGCATGCACATTTCCGGCGGGCAACTGCCGTTCCCGGACATTCCGAGGTTTTGAGGCAGGTGTTGACGGGCATGATGGTGTGATAGGATGCATGATGATCAATCTGAAGAACGTACTCACGCGCGCGGAAAGCTGGTCCGAGCAGGATCAAGAGGAACTCGCGCAAGTGGCGCTCGAAATCGAAGCGCGCCGCCATGGCCTCTATCACGCCAGTCCCGAGGAACTGCGTGCTATTGATGAAGCGCTTGCCGCCGTAGCCCGGGGCGAGGTCGCGACCGATGAAGAGGCCGAAGCTGTCTTCTCCAAGTATCGTGGAGCATGAGAGTCCGATTTTCGCGGCTTGCTCTGGCGGAGTTGAGCGAGATTCTCGCCGATCTCGCCGCGAAAGATCCTGGAGCCGCGAAGCGCTTTGAACTCCGAATTCGTCAAATCAGCAAACGCATCGGACAGTTTCCGCACGGCTTCCAGGAAGTGGCCGAACGGCCTGGCATTCGCCGTGTTCCGCTCGTGCGCTATCCTCATATTGTCTTCTACAAGATCTTTGGTGGCGAAGTGATCGTACTGCGCGTCGTGCACGGCGCGCGCCGGGAGCCGTGGGAAAATCTGTGACCGACATTCTTAAACCCCGCGACGCGAAGGAGGTCGAGGACGCCGTCCTGTGGGCCTTGTCCAACGACAAGACGCTCGATGTCGTCGGCAACGGCTCGAAGCGCGCGCTCGGCCGCCCCAGCCAGACCGATGTCACGCTCGATCTGTCCTCGCTCACTGGCGTCACGCTCTACGAGCCGGCCGAGCTGGTGCTGTCCGCGCGCGCCGGCACGCCGCTGTCGGAGATCGAGGCGCTGCTCGCCAAGAACAACCAGGAGCTCGCTTTCGAGCCGGCCGATTACGGCCCGCTGCTCGGCGGCGAAGCCGGCCAAGCCACGCTCGGCGGCGTCGTCGCCGCGAACCTGTCCGGCCCGCGCCGCTTCAAGGCCGGCGCGGCGCGCGACCACTTTCTCGGCGTGACGGCCGTCACCGGCCGTGGTGAGACCATCAAGTCCGGCGGCCGCGTGGTGAAGAACGTCACCGGCTACGACCTCTGCAAGCTGTTCGGCGGCTCCTACGGCACGCTCGCCGCCATGACGGACATCACGCTGAAGGTGTTGCCCAAGGCCGAGACCGAGGCGACCGTCCTGGTCGCCGGCCTCGGCGATGCCGAAGCCTGCCTGGCCATGAGCACGGCGCTCGGCTCCTCCGCCGATGTCTCCGGCGCCGCGCATCTGCCCGATCATATCGCCTCGTTCTTCGACGGCCTGCCGCAGCCGGAGGCCTCCACCGTGCTGCGCCTCGAAGGCGTCGCGCCGTCGGTCGCGCACCGCAAGGAGGCGCTTGCCGCGCTGCTCAAGCCGTTCGGCGCGGTCGCCTTGCTCGACGAGACGCATTCGCGCGCGCTATGGCGGAGCATCCGCGACGTGAAGCCCTTCGCCGCCGCGGCCTCGCACAAGCGCCCGCTGTGGCGCATCTCCACGGCGCCGGCGCAGGCGCATCGCCTGGTCGATCTCATCACGCCGGCGGCGCAGATGTTCTACGATTGGGGCGGCGGCCTCATTTGGGTGGCGATGCCGTTCGAGGACGAGCCCGATGCCGGCTCGATCCGCGGCGCGGTCGCCGAGCTCGGCGGCCATGCCACGCTGATCCGCGCGCCCGCCGCGGTGCGCGCCAGCGTCGACGTGTTCCAGCCGGAAGGGCCCGCGCTTGCGGCGCTCAACAAGCGCGTGAAGGAAAGCTTCGACCCCAAGGGCGTGCTCAATCCCGGCCGCATGTGGGCAGGGGTCTAATCCGCGTCTTGCGCGGACGCCTGCACGCTCTTAACGTCCCGCCATCTCAATCGGGGTGCCCCGTCCGGGGCTGAGAGGCGGCTTGGCCGCCAACCCGTCGAACCTGATCCGGGTCGTGCCGGCGGAGGGAAGTGAGGTGGCGAGCGGTCCTTACGGGCGCTCGCTCTTCGTCCGCGGCCGCCCTTTTTTGGAGGCCGTCATGCCTGAACGCTTGTCCATCGCCGATGTCTGGTCCGCGCTCGAAGATCTGCGCGCGCGCCGTCCGCTCGTCCACAACATCACCAATTACGTGGCGATGAGCGTCTCGGCCAATGTGCTGCTCGCGCTCGGCGCCTCGCCGGCGATGGTGCATGCCGTCGAGGAGGTCGAGGACTTCGCCGCGATCTCCGACGCGCTGGTCATCAACATCGGGACGCTCTCGCCGCCTTGGGTTGCCGCTATGGGCAAGGCCGTTGAGCGCATGCGGACCGCCGGCAAGCCCTGGGTGCTCGATCCGGTCGGCTGTGGCGCGACGCCGTACCGCACGCAGGTCGCGGCCGAGCTCGCGGTGCTGTCGCCGGCCATCATCCGCGGCAACGCGGCCGAGATCATGAGCCTCGCCGGCGAGAGCGGCGCCGGCAAAGGCGTCGACTCGGTAAGCCGCGCCGACGACGCCACCCATGCCGCGGCCGCGCTCGCCGCGCGCACCGGCGCCGTCGTCGCGGTCACGGGCGAAGTCGATTACGTCTGCGATGGCGCTGGCTGCACAGCCATCTACGGCGGCCATGCCCTGATGCCGCTGTCCACTGCGCTGGGCTGTTCGTTGAGCGCCATCACCGCGGCCTTCGCGGCGGTGCGGCCGCCACGCGAGGCGGCGATGGCCGCGCTCACGGTATTTGCCGCCGCCGGCTCCGCCGCTGCCGCGCGCTGTCGCGGCCCCGGCCATCTGCCGGCCGAGCTGTGCGACGCGCTCCATCTCATGACGCCGGCGATGCTGGCCGAGCATGTCCGCATCGCGGCCGCTCCGGCGGGTTGACCTTGCCGTGCAAACAACCATGGTAGCCGTCGTCCCCGCGAAAGCGGGGACCCATACGCTGTGACCTATCGATAGGGCACGGCGTATGGGTCCCGGGCTTCGCTGACGCTCGCCCGGGACGACAGCCTTCACGGCACAACGACAACGAAAACGATCGAATGCAAACCTCCTTCACCCTCGCCCAACTCGCCGATCCGCAGGTCTCCGCCTCGGAAAAGATCCTGCGCGCCTGCGTGCATTGCGGTTTCTGCACCGCCACCTGTCCGACCTATGTGCTCTTGGGCGACGAGCTCGATTCCCCGCGCGGGCGCATCTACCTGATCAAGGAGATGCTGGAGCAGGGCCGGGCGGCGACGGCCGAGGTGGTCAAGCACATCGACCGCTGCCTCTCCTGCCTGTCTTGCATGACCACCTGTCCTTCCGGCGTGCATTACATGCACCTGGTTGATCACGCCCGCGACCACATCGAGAAGACCTACAAGCGTCCGCTGGGCGATCGCTTTATGCGCGGCCTGCTGGCCAAGGTGCTGCCGAACCCCTCGCTGTTCCGCCTGGCCATGGTGGCGGGCTGGCTCGGCAAACCCTTCGCGCCGGTCCTGCGCGCCATCGGCCTGCCGCGGGCCGGTGCGATGCTCAAGCTGACACCAGCGCGGATGCCGGCCCCCGCCGCCGCAACCGGCAAGGTCTACAAGGCTGCCGGAACCCGACGCGGCCGCGTCGCGCTCTTGGCCGGCTGCATCAATCCAGTGCTGTCGCCGTCGATTAACGAAGCGACCATCCGGCTTCTCAACCGCAGCGGCATCGAGGTGGTGGTGGCGGCGGGCGAGGCCTGCTGCGGCTCGCTCTCGCATCACATGGGGCGCGAGGACGAGGCGCTGGCTATGGCGAAGAACGATATCGACGCCTGGACCCGCGAGATCGACGGCGAGGGCCTGGACGCGATCCTCGTCACCGTGTCCGGCTGCGGCTCCACGGTGAAGGATTACGGTTTCATGCTGCGCACCGATTCGGCCTATGCCGAGAAGGCCGAGCGCATATCGGCGCTCGCCAAGGACGTCAGCGAATATCTATCCACGCTCGATTTGCCGGCGGCGACCGCACCGGCAAGCCTTACGATTGCTTATCATTCGGCATGTTCGCTGCAGCACGGACAGAAGGTGACGCGCGAGCCGAAAGAATTGCTTTGCAAGTTTGGTTTCATCGTCAAAGATGTGCCCGAAAGCCATTTGTGTTGCGGCTCGGCGGGCACTTACAACATTCTCCAGCCTTCGCTGGCGGACAGCTTACGTGATCGCAAGGTCGCCAACATCGAACGGCTCCAGCCGGATGTGATCGCAGCCGGCAACATCGGCTGCATCACTCAGATCGCCACCGGCACCGAAATCCCGGTCGTGCATACGGTCGAGTTGATCGACTGGGCGACCGGCGGTCCGATGCCGGAGCCGCTGCGGAAGCTTGAGGCGCTGCGCGCCTGAGGTCGCCGGAGCAGGTGAGGGGGAGCCGGGCCGCGCGGGCAAACGCGGCCGCTGTGTAAGCAGAGTCTGCTCGAACCGATCGGGAGAACGATCACATGGCGAAGAAGCGGAAGAAGGCGAAAGCGAAGAAATCGAAGAAGAAGGCGGCCCCGGCGAAGAAGAAGAGCGTGAAGAAGGCCGCCAAGAAAGCATCCAAGAAGTCGGTCAAGAAAGCAGCGCCGAAGAAGAAGAAAGCGAAGAAGAAGGCTGCACCGAAGCCGGCGCCCGCGGCGCCTGCCCCGGTCGCGCCGATGGCGGTGACCCCGAGCCTGTTCGGCGACAAGCCCGAAGGGCAGTGAGTCTTCGGCATTGCGAAAGGCGGCTGCCGCGCATGCGGTGGCCGCTTTTTGTTGGCCTTAACCGGTTCGTTGGCCCCGACCGGTTCGATCATGTCGCGGATTCGATTCTGAATCCGTCGTCGCTTCAGCCGCTTAGCGGCCGGAAAAACTATTTTTCCCCAATTTGCCGGGCG
>JANLJK010000379.1 GCA_029255525.1 Pseudolabrys sp. | reverse complement strand
GTCGAGGCAACGCCTGCGATCACCGGCACGCGCTTGTTGGTGGCTTCGGTCGTGGCCTTGACCACCGACTCGCGCTGCGTGGCGTTGAGATAATCGAACTCGCCGGTCGAGCCGAGCGGCGTCAGGCCATGCACGCCGGCCTTGATGAGGTCATCGCTGAGGCGCCCAAGCACATCGGTGAGAATGCGCCCCTGTGTGTCGATGGGCGAAACGAGATAGGGGAAGACGCCGTGGAGGTCGGACATGCGCCGTGCTTCTCTCTCTGCTGTCATGCCCCGCGAAAGCGGGGCATCCAGTAATCACTGACGCTGGTGTTCCTCACAAGAGGCTGCGGCGTACTGGGTCCCCGCTTTCGCGGGGACGATAGCCTAATCAAAACACCCACAGCGCCTCGGGCGGAAACTCGACATAATGCTCGCCCTGCTGGAGCGGCGCATTGGCATAAGCGCGCACGGTCACGTTGTCGCGCGTGAAGACCAGTTCCCATCGCTCGCCGAGATACATCGGCGCCTTCAATTCCATCTTCAGCCGGTTGGGGCCGGGCGCCGAGGCACAGCGCACACGCTCCAGCCGGATGATGCCGATGGCCTTCGATCCGGGCGATGCCTGCGTGCGCGCGTGGCCGGAGAGCTTTTCGCCGAACACGTCGATCGTCGCACGGCCACCGGCGGTTTCCATCAGTTTGCCATCGAGCCGGTTGTTACTGCCCATGAACTCGGCCGCGAACAAGGTCGCTGGCTCATTGTAAAGCGAGGTCGGCGTGCCTTCCTGCGCGACCAGCCCATTGTCGAGCAGCACGACGCGGTCGGCGATCGCCATCGCCTCGACCTGGTCGTGCGTGACGTGGATGGCCGACAGCCCGAGCGTCACGATCAATGTGCGCAGCCAGGCGCGCGCTTCCTCGCGCAATTTGGCGTCGAGATTGGACAGAGGCTCGTCGAGCAGGATCACCGGCGGTTCGTAGACCAGCGCGCGGGCAATCGCGACGCGCTGCTGCTGGCCGCCGGAGAGCTGATGTGGATAGCGCGCGGCCAGATGACCGAGGCCGATCTGCGAGAGTGTCTTCTCGACGCGAGTCTTGATCTCGGTCGCCGGCATATTCCGCAGCTTCAGGCCGTAGGCGACGTTGTCGAATACGCTGCGGTGCGGCCACAGCGCATAGGACTGGAACACGAGGCCGAGCCCGCGCTGCTCGGCCGGCAATTCGACCTTGCGCGCGGCATCGAAGAACACATTGTCGCCAATGGCGATGCGACCGGCATGCGGCTGCTCCAGCCCCGCGACGGCGCGCAGCAGCGTGGTCTTGCCGGAGCCGGAGGGACCGAGCAGAGCGACCACCTCGCCGGCAGGCACATTCAGCGAAACGCCTTTCAGGATCTCGTTCTCGCCGAGGCGAAGCTTGAGATCGTTTACGACGAGATCAACCATGCAGGCGCACTCCAAGACGAACGGCCACGGCCAGGCCGACGCCGATCATAAGCACATTCACGACCGATAGGGCGGAGACAAGATCGACCGCGCCGGTCCCCCACAGCGACACCAAGAGCGAGCCGATTACCTCGGTGCCCGGGCCGAGCAGGTAGATGCCAGTCGAATATTCGCGCACGAAGATCAGGAAGATCAAAAGCCAGCTCGCCAGCATGCCGTATTTGATCAGCGGTACGGTGATGTCGCGCTTCGCGCGCAGGTCGCTGGCGCCAGAGACGCGCGCGGCTTCTTCCAGTTCGGGGGCGACCTGCAGCAGCGTGCCGGAGACGAGCCGCATGCCGTAAGCGAGCCAGACGATGGTGTAAGCCACCCAGATGGATACCATTGTCGACTTCAGCGGCGACAACAGCGGCACGAACAGAACACCCACAACAGTGCCAGGCCGGCGACGATGCCGGGCATGGCGCGTGGCACCATCACCAGATAGTCGACCAGCCGCGTCCAGC
>JANLJK010000378.1 GCA_029255525.1 Pseudolabrys sp. | reverse complement strand
AAGTGCCACCATTCACGCTTGTAGTTCACGAAGCCGCGCTTGCGCATGGCGGCGAGCAGAGTATCGCGGCTGGCGCGCTGCTGCGGCGTGACCGATGAATCCTGCGTGAAGCTCTTGCTATCGAAGCAATCGTAGCCGGTGCCCATGTCGAGGCTGTTGTCCGGCGCGCGCGCCTGCAACGGCGCGGTGCAAGGGGCGTAATGGGTGTCCGGCTCATAGGCCAATTGCTCCGGCATCGGCAGCGGCACGATGGTGAGATCGACCGCGACGCCGCGCGAATGCGCTGACTGCGCGGCGATGAAGCCAAGCGCGAACAGGCGCTCTTTCTTGAGCCGGGGATAGAAACGGCTGGTGTCGGGCTCGGCCTTCGGATCGCGCGACCAGCGCGCCATGGCGGCGACCGCGCGCGTCGGCCGGTAGCAATCATAGACCTTCAAGGAGAGGCTTTGCCGTGCAAGATCGGCCTGTATGCGCTTGAGCGCGTCGGCCACCGGCCGCTTCAACACGCATTCGGCCGCGTCATAGCCGGGCAGGGGACGGCCGGTGAAGTTGTCGGCGCCGGCATAGCGCATGTCCTGCGCGATGCTCGGGTCGACACTGCGCAAGGTGACGAAACCGTCCGGCAGGTGGCTCTGCGCCTGTACTGAGGGACACACGAGAAGCGCCAGGGCCGCGAGGCCCCAGCGCCACCATGCGATCGTCACGACGTCAGCGCCTGCTCGAGATCGGCGACGATGTCTTCCTTGTCCTCCAAGCCGATCGACAGCCGCACCACATCGGGGCCGGCGCCAGCCTGCGTCTTCTGCGCGTCGGACAGTTGCTTGTGCGTGGTCGAGGCGGGATGGATGATCAGCGAGCGCGTGTCGCCGATATTGGCGAGATGCGAGAACAGCTTCACGTTCGACACCAGCTTGACGCCGGCGTCGTAGCCGCCCTTGAGGCCGAAGGTGAACACCGCGCCGGCGCCCTTCGGGACATATTTCTTGGCCAGCGTGTTGTACTTGTCGCTGGCCAGGCCCGGATAGCTGACCCACGCCACTTCCGGCCGCTTCGACAGCCAGTCGGCGACGAACAGCGCGTTCTCCGAATGACGCTGCATGCGCAGCGGCAAAGTCTCGATGCCGGTCAGGATCAGGAAGGCGTTGAACGGCGACAGCGCGGGCCCGAGGTCGCGCAGGCCCAGCACGCGGCAGGCGATGGCGAAGGCGAAGTTGCCGAAGGTCTCGTGCAGCACGATGCCGGAATATTCCGGGCGCGGCTCGCACAGCATCGGATACTTCTTGTCGCGCGACCAGTTGAAGGTGCCGGCATCGACGATCAGGCCGCCGATCGAGTTGCCATGGCCGCCGAGGAACTTGGTGAGCGAGTGGACGACGACGTCGGCACCGTAATCGATCGGTTTGCAGAGATAGGGCGTGGCCAAAGTGTTGTCGACGATCAGCGGCACGCCGGCCTTGCGGGCGATGGCGGCGATGGCCTCGATGTCGGTGACGACACCGCCCGGATTGGCGAGCGACTCGATGAAGATCGCCTTGGTCTTCGGCGAGATGGCTTTCTCGAAAGAGGAGATGTCATCCGGAATGGCCCAGACGACGTTCCAGCCGAAGTTCTTGAACGAGTGATTGAACTGGTTGATCGAGCCGCCATAGAGCTTGGTCGAGGCGACGAATTCATCCCCCGGCGTCAGCAAAGCGTGCATGACCAGCACCTGCGCGGCATGGCCGGAGGCGACCGCGAGGCCGGCGGTGCCGCCTTCGAGCGCGGCGACGCGCTCTTCCAGCACGGCGCAGGTCGGGTTGCCGATGCGGGTGTAGATGTTGCCAAAGGCCTGCAGGCCGAACAGCGAGGCGGCGTGGTCGACGTCGTCGAACACGTAGGACGCCGTCTGGTAGATCGGTGTGACGCGCGCGCCCGTGGTCGGATCGGGCTTGGCGCCGGCATGACTAGACAGCGTTG
>JANLJK010000377.1 GCA_029255525.1 Pseudolabrys sp. | reverse complement strand
GCCTCTGTCGAAGGCGCTGGTGCAGTTCTCGAACATGACCGGGGTTCAGTTGTTCTACAATGCGACGCTCGTGCAGGGCGTGGTCTCGCCCGGCGTGGCTGGCGCCTACACGCAGCAGGACGCGTTGGCGCGGCTGCTGGCCGGCACCGGGCTGACGTACCGGTTCACCAATCCGACGACCGTGACGATCCTGGCGCCGCTTGCCGACGTCAATGTCGCGACGCCGTCGGGCGGCATCGTGCTCGGCACGATCGACGTTTCTGGTGAGAACACAAGCTACGTCGAGACCACCAGCACGGCCGCGACCAAGACCAATACGCCGTTGATCGAGACGCCGCGGTCCGTCGATGTCGTCACCCGCCGTGAGATGGATGATCGTGGCGTGCAGACCATTCCGCAGGCGGTCGGTTATTCGGCCGGCGTGATGACCGGGACATACGGTTTCGATCCACGTTTCGATCAGATTTACATCCGTGGTTTCGCCACCACGACGCTCGGCGATTACCGCGACGGCCTGCGGCAGATCGCCGGCTCTTACGCCACGTTCCGCACGGAGCCCTACGGTCTCGATCGCATCGACATCATTAAGGGGCCGGCCTCGGTTCTATATGGACAAGGCACACCGGGCGGGCTGATTGATCGCATCTCGAAACTGCCGACGGCGGATACTCGACGCGAGATCGTCGGGCAGATCGGCACGTTCGACCGCTTCCAGGGCTCCTTCGACCTCAGCGGACCGACTGATGCGTCCAAGCAGGCGCTCTATCGTATCGTCGGCGTGGCGCGCTCCGGCGACACCAATTACGACATCAAGGACGACCGCTTGATGCTGGCGCCGTCCTTCACCTGGCGGCCGACGACGGATACGACGTTCACGCTGATCGGTCTGGCGCAGAAGGACGAGACCGACGCCAACGTCGCTGCGCTCAACAAGAATGGCAAGGTGGTACTGCCGCGCGCCAGCGATCCGGACTACGATTACCAGAAGCAGGAACAATATCAGATCGGCTACAAATTCGAGCACCGGTTCAACGAAACTTGGACCGTGCGGCAGAACTTGCGCTACAGCTATCTTGACCTCGACGGCCGCTACTTGACAGGTGGCGTCACCGGCGGCGGCTTTGCATCGGCAAGCTCAAGCATTTACCGCCGTGGGACGGCGGCGGTCGCCGAGACGCTTAATATCTTCCAGGTCGACAATCAGGCCCTGCTCACGCTGCACACGGGGCCCGCCACCCACACGGTGCTCACCGGCCTCGATTATCAGTGGTTCGATTCGAAGTTCGGCAGCGGCACCACCGCGGCCAATCCGGCCTATGCCATCGACATCACGAATCCGGTCTATGGCGTGAGCGGGCCAACGCCGGCGCTGACCAGCCGGACCGGCACGCGCGTGCAGCAGACCGGCGTCTACATGCAGGATCAGGTCAAGTTGGACAAATGGCGTCTGTCGCTCGGCGCGCGCCACGATTGGGTCGATCGCAGTACGACCGATCTGAGCACAGGCTCTCTTACCGGTGAGAAGGACGATCGCGCTTTCACCGCCAGCGCGGGCCTCCTCTACATGTTCGACAGCGGCTTCGCGCCCTATGTGAGCTATGCGACGTCGTTCCAGCCGACCAACAACAAGGACTTCAACGGCGCCATGCTCGATCCGGCGCGCGGCGAGCAGTACGAGGTCGGCATCAAGTATCAGCCGCCGAACAGCCGCACCTTGCTGACGCTGGCGGCTTACCAGTTGAAGGAGCAGGATGCGCCGAAATATGCCGGCTATAACGGCGCGACCGGGGCTTATTACTACGTGGCGATCGGCGAGATCGTGACCAAGGGCATCGAGTTCGAGGCGCGCACCAATATCGCGCCGGGCTTCGATGCGATTGCCGCCTACACCTATAGCGACGCGGAGATCACGGCTTCCAATACGGCGGCCGAGGTCCGCAAGCGTCCGGCGGTCACGCCGCCGACGGTAGGATCGCTGGGGCTCGAGTAGACGGTGCCGGCCGGCGCGTTCGAGGGTCGCGGGGGCGGTGTCGGTGTGCGCTATGTCGGACAAACCTACACTACCAACACCACCACTGCGACGAATGCGGCCGATGGGTTGCTCGATGCCGGCCTCCGCTCCGACCTCGCTCAGTTGCGCCGGGAGTTCAAAGGCGTGTCGCTCGCGGTCAATGCGACCAATCTTATGGATAGTGAGATTTCGGTCTGCAACAGCGGCAGTTGCTATCTCAGCCAGGGACGAACGGTTATCGGCTCGGTTCGCTATCGATGGTAGTCGCGCCGATGAAGTGGCGCACCGCGGTTGTTGTTTTACATCGTTATGTCGGTCTGGCGACGGCGCTGTTTCTTGCCGTCGCCGGGCTGACGGGCAGCATCATCGCGTTCCATCACGAGATCGACGAATGGCTCAACCCTGATTTCTACGCGACGTCCGGGCGCGGCCCGCTTTTGTCGCCGACGCAGCTCGCGGAGCGGCTGGAGCGGGAGAATCCGCAGATGCGGGTGTGGTACCTCTCGCTCAAGCCGGAGGCTGGCGAGGCGGCGCTCGCGGTCGGGCTGCCGAAGACCAACCCGGACGACGGCAAGCCGTTCAAGCTTGCCTATAATTGGTTCCAGGTCGATCCGGTCACCGGCGTGACATTGGGACGGCGGCTGTGGGGCGCCTGCTGCTTCGAGCGGCGGAACTTTGTGCCCTTCATGTACGAACTGCACTACAAGCTGATGATCCCCGGCCGCTGGGGCGCTGTCCTGATGGGCGTCGTCGCCGTGCTTTGGGTGGTCGATTGCTTCTTCGGCCTAGCGCTGACCTTGCCGCGCGGGCGGCCCTTCTTCACCAAATGGAAGATCGCCTGGACCGTGAAGGGCGGCAGCGCGTATCGCCGCTACCTCGATTGGCATCGCGCCGGTGGGCTATGGCTATGGATCGTCCTGTTGCTGATCGCGGTGAGCAGCGTGGCGCTGAATCTGCGCAAGGAAGTGTTCGTGCCGGTGGTCTCGTTGTTCTCGCCGGTGACGCCGTCGGTGTTTGAGCGTCGGGGCACGTTGCCGCCGGACAGACCGAAAGAGCCGGCGCTCAGCTATGACGATATCCTGGGCCGTGCCACGGCTGAAGCGAAACGCCGCAGTTGGGCGCTGGCGCCGGGCGAAATCTTCCATAGTCGTGCAACGGGCCTGTATGGCGTCGGCTTCGGCGACCACGACGTCGAGGGCTGGGGTAGTTCCTGGCTTTATTTCGACGATCAGGACGGCAAGCTGTTCGGCGAGAACATCCCCGGTCAGGGGACCGCGGGAGATGTCTTCATCCAGTTACAAACGCCGATCCATGGCGGCCGCATTGCCGGGCTGCCCGGCCGCATTCTGATCGCGCTCGCCGGACTCGTCACCGTTATGCTGTCGGTGACCGGCATTGTCATCTGGTGGCGCAAACGCTCGGCGCGCGCCCCCGGCTTTCCGGGTATCTCCATTCTTGGGCGAGCACGGCGCGAGAGTCCCGACCGGTGTCGGACACGCAACGTCTAGGCGGCGCATGCCGGTCGCCATGTGCCGCGTGATCGACATGCCCGTAACACTTCGTATCACCACACGTGTCTTCAGCGAGCGGCTCAACTGTAGGGCACGCGGTGGAACATTTCGGCAGTGTCATGTCAGCGCGCGCGCACCGGACGGTATCTGCGGATTGACTTAACGCAAGGACTGTCCCGCTTCCTTGGATCAAATGGCGATGCAAGAAAATCAAACGAGGCAATGGCCGATATGACCGATATGTTTCAAAATCCCCGTGAGAAGATGTTTCTGCCTTTCATGGGGCCGTTCTACGACAAGGTGGGGCAACCGCTGGGGTGGGCCGGCTTTCGAATCCTGATCGGTCTCGCGCTCGTCTATGAAGGCTGGCCGAAGATTCAGGCGCCTTTGGCGCAGGTCGCCTTCGTCGAGAACCTTCACTTTTATCCCGGCTGGTTCTGGTCGCCGTTGCTGGCGATCATGCAGTTCGTCGGCGGCTTTGCGATCGCGATCGGATTGTTCACGCGGCCGATCGCACTGGCGAATGCGGTGATGCTGGCGATCACGCTCTGGTTCCATCACGCGCATCCGTACGGTGCAGCCTTTCTGACGCCGGAGGGAATCGCGCAGCTCAAGGGCGCGGGGCAGACGAGTTTCACACCGGCTGCGGTCGCGCGGTTGGCCGATGGCGGCCGCTCCTTCCTGACGCAGGTTCAGGAGAAAGCGGAGATGCTATCCCTGATCTGGACCGGCGGCGCGGCGTTCTTCGCGGCCTTCGGCGGCGGCCTATGGTCGGTTGACCGTTGCTTCCTCAAGAAGGAGTTCTGAGGCTCGCGCCGTCGTGACCGACGGCGGGACCTAACTGAGCCGCGCCTCGACCGGTGGGTCAGGTGCGGCTCTTGCTGTTACGGCTGCTATAAGTCGTGTGGCGGCGTTCCGGCCAACGCGATCCGGTCGAGCACACGCTCGGGCGTGAAGGGCTGCACCGTCATCACCGCGCCGAAGGGCGCGAGCGCGTCGTTGACGGCGGTCCAGAGCGCGGCGGCGGCGCCGACCGTGCCGGCTTCGCCGACGCCGCGTGCGCCGAGCGTGGTGGCGCTGGTTGGCGTTTCCATATGGGCGATGAAGATGTCGGGCATTTCGCCGGCCATCGGCACCAGATAGTCGGCGAGGCTGCCGTTCTCGAGTTGGCCGTCAGTGCTATAGATGCATTGCTCATAGAGCGCGGCGCCGATGCCTTGCACCACGCCGCCGCGGATCTGCTCGTCGACCAAGAGCGGATTGATGACGCGGCCGCAATCGTCGACCACCCAGAAGCCGAGCACGCGGATGGTGCCGAGCTCGGGATCGACTTCCACATACGCGGCCTGGATGCCGTTGGCGGCGACATAAGGCAATTCGCGCGGTGCGAAGCTCTCGGTGATTTCGAGTGGTGGCAATTCGCCGAGCGGCACCAGATGCGCCTTGAACGACGCGGTGGCGGCGATGTCAGCGATGGTCATCTGCGGCAGGCCCGCCGTATTGGAGATGACGCCGCCTGACAGACGCAGCGCGCTTGTCTCGGCCTGCAAGAGGGACGCGGCAATCGTGAGTACGCTCTGCTTCAGGCGGCGCGCGGCGCGCAGCGCGGCCTCACCACCCAATGCCGCGCCGCGTGACGCCCAGGCGCCGCCGCCGAATGGCGTGCTTTGGGTGTCGCCAGTGGTGATCTGCACGGTGTCGATATCGACGCCCAGTTCGTCGGCGACGATCTGTGTGAGTGCCGTGCGCGTGCCCTGGCCCTGATCGGTGATGCTTGAGGCGCAGGTGAGGCTGCCGTCGGGCTCCAGCGTGAGCCGGCAGGTCTCCTGCGCCGAGGCGCGCACATTTTGTGGGCCATAGAGCTGTGGGCCGACGGCGGTCTGTTCAATAAAGGCCGCTAAGCCGACGCCGCGATAAACGCCCGCCTTACGTAAGCTTTGCTGGTCGCGCCGCAGGGCATCGTAGTCCATCAGCTTGAGCAGGCGGTCGTGACAGCGTTCGAGCGACAGTTCGGACAGCACGACGCCGCCGGCCGAGCGGGCAGCGACAGCGGCCGCGTCGATATAATTGCGCCGGCGGATCTCGGCCGGATCGAGGTTCAGCTTTTGCGCGGCGAGGTCGAGCAATTGCTCGGTCACCGTGGTGGCGATCGGCTGGCCGACCGCGCGCAACACGCCGCTCGGCGGCTTGTTCTGGAAATAGCCGCGCACCCGTCCGCGCAGGCTTTTCATCCGATAGGGCGCGGCCGCCATCATCACCGCCTGCAAGGCCTCGCCGACGCTGCCGCGCGGATAGGCCGAATAGGCACCAAAGCCGGAGACGACCGACAGGTCCATCGCCAGGAGCTTGCCCTCGGCATCGACCGCCATGCGGCCTTTGACGGTCGCCTCGCGCGCGTGATTGTCGCTGATGAAGGATTCGAGCCGGTCGGCGCAGAACTTCACCGGCCGGCCGAGCAGCACGGCGATCGCCGCCACGGCCATCTCGTCGGGATAGGCGGCGATCTTGAGGCCGAAGGCGCCGCCGACATCCGGCGTGACCACGCGGACCTTGGCGAGCGGCAGCTTGAGCTGCGCCGCGAAGACGTCGCGCATCTGGTGCGGCACTTGGTGCGAATGATGCACGGTGAGCTGGCCGAGGCGTGGATCGAACTCGGCGAGGATGACGCGCGGTTCCAGCGTGACGCCGGTCTGGCGGTCGAAGGAGAAGTCGTGCTCGACGACGACGGCCGCGTCGCGGAAGGCCGCGTCCGGATCGCCGGTGGTGATGGCATGGTCGAGGCCGAGATTGTTCGCCATGGCGCTGTTGACCGGCGGCGCGCCGGGCGCGGCGGCGGACGTCATGTCGGGGATGGCGGGCAACTCGCTCCATTCAATGGTGACGCGCTCAGCGGCGTCCTCGGCCAGCGCACGCGTGGCGGCGACGACGGCGACGACCGCTTCGCCTTGCCAGCAGGCTTCGCCATCGGCGAGCGGGCTCTGCAGCGGCGACACATGGCTCGGCAGCAGCGCAAGCTTGGTCTGCCAGGGCGCGCAGACTCTGGCGAGATCGGCGGCGGTGAGCACGGCGACGACACCAGGCATGTCTTGTGCCGCGGCGACATCGATGCGGTCGATACGCGCGTGTGGGTAGGGGCTGCGCAAGAAGGCGACATGGAGGAGGCCGGCGACGTCGATATCGTCGGTGTAATGGCCCTTGCCGGCGACCAGCCGCGCGGCCTCGCGCCGGGGTATCGGCGCGCCGGTCATCGTGTCGCTCTTGGTATCGGCGGCGGTCATGGTGCGGCCTGTCGTTTCTTCACGACGGCTTCGATGGCGTCGACGATGGCGTGATAGCCGGTGCAGCGGCAGTAATTGCCCGACAAGGCGTCGCGGATCTCCTCGCGCGTCGGGGCCGTCTGCTCCAACAATTCGGTCGCGGTGGCGAGCACGCCGGGCGTGCAATAGCCGCATTGTAGCGCGTTGCGGGCGACGAATTCGCTTTGAAGGTCGGCGATCTTGCCGCTCTCGGTGAGGCCTTCGATGGTTTCGATCACCGCGCCGTCCACCTGCACCGCCAGCATCAGGCAACTGCGCATTGAGCGGCCATCGACGAGAATATTGCAGGCGCCGCAGACGCCATGCTCGCAGCCGACATGGGTGCCGGTCAGCTTCAGCGTGTGGCGCAGGAAGTCGGCCAGATGCAGCCGGCAATCGACATCGGCCATCATCGGCTTGCCGTTCAGGGTGAAGACGATGGTTTCGGTCATGGCTGCGCGGCCTCCAAGGCGAGGGCGCGCTGTTGCATGTCCTTCAAGGTCCGCCGCAGCAGCGTGGCGGCCTGCGCGCGCTTGGTCTCGCCGCGGCCCTGGTGATTATCCATCGGCTCCATGTCGGCGGTGATCGTCGCGGCGATCTCGGTCAGATCCTTGTCGGACGCGTTTGATGCGATCGATATGCCGGCTGCCGCTGGGCTATGCAGCGGGCAGGGCTCCGAGCCGAAAATGATGACGTCGAGATCGTTCAGCGCGCCGCCGGCCTTGCGCGCGCGGATGGCGAGGCCGACGGTGGCGAAGTCGCCATGCCGCCGGCTCAATTCCGTGAAGCCGAAGGCTTCGTCGGCGTCGGCCTTGGGAAAGATGACTTCGGTGATCATTTCGTCGTCGTCGCGGGCAGTCTGATAGAGGCCCTGGAAGAAGTCACGGGCCGTCACGGAGCGGCGCGCGCCTTTTTTCTCCAGCACGATGCGGGCATTGAGCGCAACGGCAACGGCCGGCATCTCGGCGGAAGGATCGGCTAGCGCCAGGCTGCCGCAAGTGGTGCCGCGATTGCGCACCGCCATGTGCGCGACATAAGGCAGCGCCATTGCCAGCAGCGGCACGTCGCGGGCGACGAGCGGCGAGGTGAGAACTTCGCGGTGGCGCACCAGCGCGCCGAGGCGGATGCCGTCGTCGCGCGCCTCGATACCTTGCAAGACGGTGATGCGGTTGATGTCGACCAGGATCGCCGGCGACGACAGCCGCATGTTCAAGGTCGCGAGCAGGCTCTGCCCGCCCGCCAGCACCTGCGTGCCGCCGTCATTGTCCACCAGCAGCGCCAGCGCCTCGTCAAGAGACGCGGGCCGCTTGTAGATGAAGATCGGAGCCTTCATGCCGGCGAACCTCGTGGCGACGGTTCAGTTTGGCACAAACGCGGTGACGATCTCCGGGATGACGAAGATCAGCGCCATCATCAGGATCGTCAGCCACACATAGGGGATGGCCGCGCGATAGATGAGGCCGATCGTCATCCCCAGAGGCGCGACACCCTTGAGCACGAACAGCAGCAGGCCGAAGGGCGGCGTCAAGAGGCCGATCTGCATGCAGAGCAGATAGAGGATGCCGAACCAGACCAGATCGACGCCCATGCCGCGCAACAGCGGCATGTAGAAAGGTAAGGTGATCATCATGATGCTGGTCTGGTCGATGAAGAAACCGAGGATCATCAGGATCGCCAGCATGCCGATCAGGACGATCGTCTGCGGCAGCCCGGAGTTCTCGATCATGCCGACCAGGCCGGCGGTCGCGCCGGAGAAGCTCAGGAGTTGGGCAAAGGTGGTGGCGCCGACGATGATGAACAGCAGCGAGCCGGAGATGGAGACCGTGCCCATCAGCGACTTCCACAGGTTATGCCAGTTCAATTGGCCATAGCAGAGCGCGAGGAGCGCGGTCGCGACGGCACCGAGCGCGCTCGATTCCGTCGGTGTGGCCCAGCCCGAGGTCATGCTGACGACGACGATGGCGAAGACGCCGATGAGCGGGACGACGGTGATCAGCAGGTTGAGCCAAGGATGCGCGATCGGCGCGCCACTGTCCTCATAGGCCGGCGCGAGCTTCGGATTGAGCCAGCAGCGGAAGATCACATAGCCGATGAACAAAACAGCCAGGATCAGGCCGGGGACGATGCCGCCGACCAGCAAGCCGGAGATCGAGATGCCGGCGAGGCTGCCGAGCAGCACGGCGAGGCCTGAGGGCGGGATGAGGATGTCGACGCCGCCGATCGCCAGGATCGGGCCCATGGCGGTCTTCGGCTCGTAGTTCCGCTGCAGCATCTGCGGCAGGAGGAGCGAGCCGAGCATCGCGGTGGTGGCAATGGTCGAGCCGGAAATGGCCGAGAAGATCGTGCCGGCGACCAGGGTGACGACGGCGAGGCGGCCCGGCACGCGGCGGATGACGGCGTCGACCGCGTCGATCGACTTCATGGCCAGACCGGTATGAAACAGGATTTCGCCCATCAAGACGAACAGTGGTATCGGCACCAGCGAGAACTGGGCGACGGAGAGCTGTTCGTTCCTAACCATCTGTTCCAGCCCGGCAAATCCGCCGAAGATGAAATAGGAACCGACGATATTGATGAAGAAGAAAACGAACGCGACCGGCAGTGCCGTCAGCAACAACCCGACCTTCGACGCGAACATCAACGCGAGAATAGAACCCCAGCTCACGGCATTTCCTCCGGGCGGATGCCGGGCACGTGCTCGGACGCCTCATGGCTCACGGGTGTGTGCGAGCGCCACAAAGTGACCATGAGCTCAAGCGCCTGGATGGTCATGACGAGGGCGGTGAACGGAATGATCCAGTCGAGCCACCACTGCGGGAACACCAGATCCTTGAAGATCAAGGTGCCGCCTTTGGCATTGGCGATCGTGACGGCGAGGCCGACGACGCCGGTGATGACCGAAATGAGGACGATGCAGCCGAGCACGCCGAATTCGACGATCCGGGCGGTGGCCGCATCGACGCGCGACATCGCGATGTCGACGCGGATGTGTTCGGTGGTGCGCAGGAGATAAGGCGCGGCGAAGAAGGTGGAGATGAACAGGCCGTATTCGGTGAGTTCGATCATCCCCCTGATCGACGGGAAGGAGAATATCCGCAGGATGACTTCGGCGCTGATGCCGATGGTCATCGCCGCGATGGCGGCGACGGCCAGTACGCACAGGATGCGTACCAGCCAGCCGTTGAGCCAAAAGATGATGCGCATGCCTGCGGATATCTCTGAAGTGGTAGCTTGTTAATTCTTGGTCAGCAGAGGGCGCAACTTGGCCACCGCCTCGGGGCTGAGCGCCTTGAGATCGTCCCAATAGAGTTCAACGGCGGTCTTTTTGAACTCCGGTCCGAAGTCGACGACTTGGATGCCGGCCTTGGCCTGCAGGTCGAGCGCCGCCGTGGTGGTCTCGGCGGTGGACTTGAGAGAATCCGCCTCGAACCAGACGACCGCATCATCCAGCACCTTCTTCTGCGCCGGCGTCAGCGCGTCGTACTTGGCCTTGTTCATCAGGATGTTGACGATGACGTTGTAGAAGCCGGGGTCGATGCGGGTCTTGGTCAGCTTCTCCCAGCCGAAATCGTTGATGCCCCAGAGCGGGTAGCCGTAGCCCTGGACGGTGCCGCGCTCGAGGGCGGTGTAGGTTTCGGGGATGGCGACGTTGGCGCCGGCGATGCCGTATTTCTTGAAGATGGCGGCATAGTTCGGCTGGCCACGGAATCGCAGGCCCTTGAGGTCCTCGATGCTCTTAACCGGCATGTCCTTGGTGATGTAGAGATGGAAGGGCACGCCGACGCCGTAGGTCGTCAGATAGAGTGAGCCCATCTTCTCGATGGCGATCTTGTTGAGCGCTTCATAGGCACCTGATTTGCGCTGCTCGGCCACCGTCATATCGGTGAGCACCTGTGTGTCGCCCTCGACCATGATGCTCTTGTAGTAAGCGGGCGGGATCGAGGCGATATCGAGAACGCCGGTCTTGACCGCCTGCGCCTGGCCGTCGGCCGGTACGGCTTCCGGACCGCCGACGATGCGGATCTGCAGCACGCCCTTGCCGGTCTCGTTGACATGGTCGACGAAGCGCTTGAACGGAATGCCGTAGGTCGTCGACGGCGGCACGAACACGGCCGCCTTGAGCGTCACTTCCTGCGCGGCGGCAGCGCTCGTGAGGGCGATGAGACATCCCAATCCCAGCGCCGCGATCCGAAGGCGATGGATGGGCCGGCTGTCCAGAGCTTGCATAAGCTAATCTCCTTCAGTTTAGAAAAACTAAGGCGCTGAACAATGTTGTGAGGCCGTAATACGGTCAAGTGCCTTTAATTATCAAAAGCGAATTATATTTGTGCACGGTTTGCCGTGCTGCAGGGCAGCACAAATAGGCTTTTGGATCGGCTTGCGCGCGGCTTTGCCCGCTTAGCTGTATCGCAGCTAATTCACGGAATGCCGATTATATCGATGATTTTGGCCGTATCCGAGAGAGTCGGTTGCAAACGCGACTAAATATGCAGTGCCGAAGAACCATTGCTTTCCACGTCGCCTGAAATTTGTGCTTTCAAAACCGAAGCATATTCTATTTGCTCACGACTGTATTTGCGCCGGTGCCGGCGCTACACTTCACGCCGCGCGCAAGTCTGTCACGCGAAAGTCTCCGGCCTTTGACGCCGGCAACAGGGAGAACGACATGGCCAAGATCAGACACATCGCCATCCAGGTTCCGGATCTCGAGAAGGCGGCCGCTTTCTACGAGAACGTGTTCGAGCTCAAACGCGTTGCCCAGGTCGATAGCCCGATCGGCAATGCGATCTCGTTGTCCGACGGCATTATGAATCTGACGTTGCTGCACTTCCCGGAAGGCACCAAGGGCGGTAAAGGCGGGCCGGACTGGGCGGGCTTGCACCATTTCGGCTTCGTCGTCGACGACGAGGACGCCACCGCCGAGAAGATCAAGCAGTTCGGCGGCGAGTTCTTCATGCAATTGCCGAGTTATCCGGGCGTCGACGCCGAAAAGAAGTTCAAGGACGTCAACGGCATCGTCTTCGACGTCTCGACGCACGACTGGCGGCAGGCGAAGGAAGCCTGATGCGTATCGTTGCCGTCAAAGAAAAGACGGTGCCGCTCGCCTCGGCGACGCGCAATTCGAGCATCGGCTTCGGCGCGATGACGGCGAGTGCGGTGGTCGTCGAGAGCGATGTTGTCCGCAATGGCAAGCCGGTCATCGGCGTCGCGTTCGATTCGATCGGGCGCTATGGCCATGGCGGGCTGCTGCGGGAGCGTTTCATCCCGCGGCTGATGGCGGCGGAGCCCGAGCGCTACACCGACGGCAACGGCAGTCTTGATCCCAATCGCGCCTGGGACGTGCTGATGACCGACGAGAAGCCGGGCGGTCACGGCGAGCGCTGCGGCGCGGTCGGGCTGATCGATGCGGCGCTATGGGACCTTGCCGCCAAGCTCGCCGACGTGCCGCTGTGGGCCTTGCTGGGCAAGATCGATGGCCGGCCGGCATCGGCCAAGGTCGCGGTCTATGCCAGCGGCGGGCATTACCGCGAGGCCGACGACATTCGGTTGCTGTGCGAGGATATCCGGCGCGAGATCGGCAACGGCCATCGCCGCTTCAAGATCAAGATCGGCGGCGTCGGCGTCAAAGACGACGTCGCGCGCATCGCGGCCGTGCTGGCGTTGCTCGGCCCCGGTATGACGTTGGCGGTTGACGGCAACGGCACCTTCAGCCGGGACAAGACGGTCGCTTATCTCGACGCGCTGGCCGGTCTGCCGCTGGCCTGGATCGAGGAGCCGGTGCATCCGCTCGATTACGAGTTGCATCGCGAGATCGCCTCGCTCACGCCAATACCGATTGCGACCGGCGAGAACCTGTTCTCGCGCGACGACGCCCGCAACCTGCTGCGCTATGGCGGGCTGCGGCCGGACCGCGACATGCTGCAGTACGACGTGTCGCTGAGCTACGGCATCGTCGAATATCGCCGCGTCCTCGCTGATCTCGAAGCGCACGGCTGGAACCGCGCGCGCTGCGCGCCGCATGCCGGTCATCTCCTGGCGGCGCACTGTGTCGGCGGGCTCGGCCTGGGCCTGGCCGAAGTCGCCATCGAGCAGACGAGCCTATTCGGTAGTTTGACGGCGCGCTTTGCGGTCGCCGACGGCATCGCGTCGCTGCCGGAGGCGCCCGGCGTCGGTCTCGAAACCGCACTGCCCTTCGCCCAGATATTCGACGGCTTATTGAACTGAATACGCAAGTTGGGACTTATACCATGACAGAACAGCAGACGATCGAGTTGCCGACCGCCGACGACATTCGCGGCCTTGTACGTCCCGACCACGTTCACCGCCGCGCTTACGCGGATCCGGCGGTGTTCCAGCTTGAGCAGGAAAAGATCTTCGGCAAGTTGTGGGTCTATGTCGCGCATGAGAGCCAGCTCAAGAAGGCCGGCGATTTCGTGCGCACGCGGCTGGCCGAGCACGAGATTCTCGTGACGCGCGGCGAGGACGGCAAGATCCACATCCTGAAGAACCGCTGCCCGCATCGCGGCGCGCGGTTGTGCATGACCGACAAGGGCACTAGCCGGCTGTTCAGCTGCCCCTATCACGCCTGGGTCTTCCGCCCCGACGGCACGTTGTCGTCGGTGCCGCACAAGAAGAGCTATCCCGAGAGCTTCGACCTCAACGATCCGCAGAACCACATGGAGCGCATCGAGAAGATCGAGACCTATCGCGGCTTCGTGTTCGCGACGCTCAACGATAATCCGCGGCCTTTGGTCGAGCATCTCGGGGCGATGACGGAGGTGATCGACAATATGGTCGACCGCGCGCCGGACGGCGAACTTGAGATGGCGGAGTCGGTGTTCAGCCTCGAATATCGCGGCAACTGGAAGCTCCACATGGAGAACGCCGCCGACATCTTCCATCCGAGCTTCGTGCATTCCTCATCAGTGATGCCGGCGCGCCGCGCGCCGGCCAATGCCTCGATCATCGATCAGGACCAGACGCGTGAAATGCTGATGGCCAACGGTTTCGGCTTCGATGAATGGGAGGGCATCCAGCTCAACGGCCTGGCCGGCGGCCACACCTATATGAAGAACTTCTATAATCAGGGCGTCCTGTCGCATCAGCAGCAGGACCCCGTCATCGTGCGCTACCGCGCCGCGCTCGTCGCCAAATTGGGCGAGGAGAAGACCGCGCAGGTGCTCGGCATGAATCGCTTCAACAACATCATCTACCCGAACCTGATCATCAACGCGCAGTACCAGCAGATGCGCGTGGCGACCCCGCTCGCGGTTGACCGCACGTTGGTGCGCATTTTCTGCTTCCGCCTGAAGGGCGCGCCCGACGAGATGTTCCACCGCGCGGTGCGCTTCCAGACCACGCTCGGTTCGCCGGCTTCGATGATCTTCTCCGACGACGTCGAGATGCTGGAGCGCTGCCAGCAGGGCTTGGCGAAGGATGAGGGCCCCTGGGTCGACTTCTCCCGCGGCCTCGATAGCGACCAGCGTGATACGAGCGGCGCCGTTTCGGGCGCCGCCAGCGAAATGCCCATGCGCGTGCAATTCCAGGCCTGGGTGAACTATCTGACAGCCGAGGCCGCCTGATGTTGGACTACCAGACGCAAAGACAGATCGAGCTCTTCCTGTTCGAGGAGGCACGCCTGCTCGACAGCGGCGACTTCGAAGGCTGGCTGAAGCTCTACGCGCCACAGGGCATCTATTGGATGCCGAGCCAGCCCGGCCAGACCGACCCGCTCAACGTCGCCTCGATCATTTACGAGGACTACGGCATCCTCGCGATCCGCGTGCAGCGGCTCCTGGAGGAGCGGGCGCTGGTCTTGACGCCGATGCCGCAGACGACGCATCTTTTCGGCAACATCGTCGCGCAGGCGAAAAGCGAGCAGGAGTTCTCCGTCGACGCCGCGTTCGTTTGCGTCGTGCACCAGGCCGAGAAGCAGAAAGTTTATGCCGGGCGGCACGCCTACGATCTGGTCCGCGCGGGCGACGGCTTCCGAATCAAGCTGAAGCGCGTATCCTTGATGAACAGCAACGGCACGCAGACGCCATTGACCATTCCTCTTTAAGGATTCGAAGCGCCGTGGTTCAGGTCAAGAAAAAGCAGGTGCGCCAGGCGATCCTGGACAGTGCCTATGACCTGTTCTCGGAACGCGGCTATCACGCCACGACGCTTCAGGAGATCGCCGAGCTTGCGGGCGTGGGCGTCAGCAGCCTGTATTCGTACTTCCCGTCCAAGATCCATCTGCTCTATGCGGTGGTGGAGCCCTGGCAAAAAGAAGCCTTCGAACGGCTCGAGCGGAACGTTCGGAAGCAGAAGACGCAGCGCGACAAGCTGGGGGCGATCATGCTGGGTGTCTGGCGCGACATGCCGATGGAGAATGTCGGGCTCGCCAACAGCCTCATGGAAGCCTTGGCCTCGGCCGATCCGAAGCAGAAGAAGCCGGCGCCGCTCCTGAAGTGGACCGAAGACCGCCTGATGGAGATGCTCAAGGCGGTGCTGGCCGACAATCCGGACGGGATCGACTACGATGTCCTGCCGACCTTGTTCATGATGGCGTATGACGGATTCGTCATCAACCGCCGGCTCAACGACCTGCGCGATATCGAGCGCCTGTCGGACGCGATGTGCGACATCATCCTCGGCAAGCGCTCGAAATAGCGCGCCAGCCTAAAGACCGAGGAAATCAAGCGCGACGCGGCCCAAGCGGGCTTTCGGGTCGGCCAGGGTGTCGGCGACCTCGAAATGATTCATCTCTTTGTATTCGGCCAGCGGTGCCGAGAGGTGTGATCCCAAGGCGGTTGCGAATTCGCGGCTGTGGCGCTTGAACTCGTCACTTTCCAGCCCGCCATAGGCTACGAAGACCGGCGCATGTAGATGGCGAAGGTGGCGGATCGGGCTGAAAGCGTGCTCGGTCTCGGGCGTCAGCCGCACATATTCGTTGCGTGCGCTCAGCCGGACAGCCTGCAGGTCATACATGCCGCTCGCGCAAATCGTGCTTTTCACCACATCCTGCGGCAGTCCATAGACATCCCAGTCGGTAACCGCGACGCAGCCGGCGAGATGGCCGCCGGAAGAGTGGCCGGAGATATGGATGCGCGCCGGATCGCCGCCAAACGTGGGCGCATTCCGGTAGACCCAAGCGACGCCGCGGCGAACCTGGTCGACCATTTCGGTCATGGTCACCGTCGGCAGCAGAGCGAAATCCAGCGCAATGTAATGCGCGCCGGCACGCACGAAGGTCTCGGCGGGGAAAGCGCTGTCGCGCTTGCTCTGCGTGCGCCAGGCGCCGCCGTGAATGAACACGTGAACGGGCGCATTGGGGGCAGCGGTGGGATAGAGGTCGAGCGTCTCGGCCGGGCTCGGCCCGTAGGAGAAGGCCGTGGGCTCGCCGAGAGCGGCGCGCACGCGGTCGCTGTTTTCCCCGTAGCGGCGGATGACTTCCACCGCGTTGGCGGCCCACACGCGTTGATCGTATTGGCGGTCGAGGCCGGCTTGGTCGTAATTCAGAAAAATCATTGCGTCGCTTTGTAACCCGCGCCGGCGCGATTATCCAAGCGCGTTCTGCGTAGCGTCCAAGGTTTCGACATATCCATCACGGCGAAAGCGTGTTGCCTTGCCACAAGAAGGACAATAGGTATGCGCTATCCTTGCGCTATACTGTGGGTTGCTTCGCCGGTATCGGCATCTGGAGAGACGGGACGATGAAGAGCTTCGCTCGGGTGCTGATCGCGGCGACCGGCTTCGGCCTTATGGCGATGCTCGGCGGCTGCGCCATGTCCGACGAAGGACTCGGGGGCGCGTTCGTTGCGCCCAACAAGTTCACGCTTTACACGTGTCCGGAGCTCGCGCGTCGCCAGAATGAAATTGCGACGCGGCAGGCCGAGCTCGAAGGCCTGATGGCGAAAGCCAAGCAGGGGGCTGGCGGCGCTGTGGCGAGCGCGATGGCCTATGAAACGGATTACCTGGCAGCGCGCGGCGAGATGAAGGTTCTGCGCGACGAGGCAGCGGCCAAACACTGTACCTTGCCGCCGCCGCAGGTGGCCGCGCCAGCGCCGTCGGTTGCCGGATCAGGCGTGCAGCCCGGCAGCGGCACGACGCGGCGCTAATTGCGCTTAGAGTCCAGTGTGGCGCAGCCGCAGCGCATTGCCGACGACGCTGACGGACGACAGCGCCATCGCCGCGGCGGCGATGATCGGCGACAGCAACAGGCCGAACACCGGATAGAGCACACCGGCGGCGATCGGCACGCCGGCCGAATTATAGATGAAGGCGAAGAACAGGTTCTGCCGGATGTTGCTCATTACTGCAGCCGACAGCGCGCGAGCCTTGACGATGCCGGTGAGGTCGCCGCCGAGCAGTGTGATGCCGGCGCTTTCGATGGCGACGTCGGAGCCGGTGCCCATGGCGATGCCGACCTGGGCGGCGGCGAGCGCGGGTGCGTCGTTGACGCCGTCGCCGGCCATGGCGACGACGCGGCCTTCGCGGGTCAGCTTCTCGATCACGGCGCTCTTCTGATCGGGCAGCACTTCGGCTTCCACTTCGGTGATGCCGAGGCGCTTGGCGACGGCAAGCGCGGTGGTGCGATTGTCGCCGGTGAGCATGACGACGCGGATGCCGGCGGCCACGAGCGCCTTGAGCGCATCGGGCGTCGACGCCTTCACCGGATCGGCGATGGCGATCACGCCGGCCGGCTTGCCGTTGACGGCAAGGAAGATGGCGGTCGCGCCGTCGGCGCGCATCTCCTCGGCCTTCGCGGCGACCGAGGACGTATCGATGCTCAGCTCGCTTAAGAACTTGGCATTGCCGAGTGCGAGTCGCTTGCCCTCGACCATGCCGATCACGCCCTTGCCGGCCGGCGCATCGAAGCCGCGCACGGTGCCGAGCTCGATATTGCGTTCGGCCGCGGCCTTGACGATCGCTGCGGCGAGGGGATGCTCGCTGTTGCGTTCGGCGCTGGCGGCGAGGCGCAGTATCTGCGTCTCGTCGAAGCCCTCGGCCGGCGCGACGGCGACGACCTTCGGCTTGCCTTCGGTGAGCGTACCGGTCTTGTCGACGACCAAAGTGTCGATCTTCTCCATGCGCTCCAGCGCCTCGGCGTTCTTGATCAGCACGCCGGCCTGGGCACCGCGGCCGACGCCAACCATGATCGACATCGGCGTTGCCAAACCCAACGCGCAGGGGCAGGCGATGATCAGCACGCTCACCGCCGCAACCAGGCCAAAGGCATAACGCGGTTCGGGACCGAAGATGGCCCACGCGGCAAAGGCCAGTAACGCGACTGCGATGACGGTGGGCACGAACCAGCCAGCGACCTGATCGGCGAGACGTTGGATCGGCGCGCGGCTGCGCTGCGCCGAGGCGACCATCTGCACGATCTGCGAGAGCAGGGTGTCGCGGCCGACCTTATCGGCGCGCATGACGAAGCCGCCGGACGTGTTGAGCGTGCCGCCGATGACTTTCGAATCTTTTTCTTTGGTCACCGGCATGGATTCGCCGGTCACCATGGATTCATCCAGTGATGAACGCCCTTCGAGCACAACGCCGTCCACCGGCACTTTGTCGCCGGGGCGCACGCGCAAGGCATCGCCGACCTGCACGGCGTCGAGCGAAACCTCTTCGTCGCTGCCGTCGTCCTTGACGCGGCGCGCGGTCTTGGGCGCGAGATCGAGCAGCGCCTTGATGGCGCCGGAGGTCGCCTCGCGCGCGCGCAATTCGAGCACCTGGCCGAGTAGCACCAGCACGGTGATGACGGCGGCGGCTTCGAAGTAGACCGCCGGCATGCCGGTGTGACCGCGGAAGGCTTGCGGGAAGATGCCCGGCGCGGCGACCGCGACCACGCTGTAGACGTAGGCGACGCCTGTGCCCATGGCGATGAGCGTGAACATGTTGAGGTTGCGCGTCAGCAGCGATTGCCAGCCGCGCACGAAGAACGGCCAGCCGGCCCACAGCACGACCGGCGTGGCGAAAGCAAACTGGATATAGCTGGAGAGTTTCGGGTCGACCCAGTCATGCGCGCCGACGAGGTGCGCGCCCATTTCCAGCACGAACACCGGTAGTGTCAGTACAAGGCCGATCCAGAACCGGCGCGTCATGTCGACGAGTTCGGGATTGGGGCCGGTGTCGGCGGATGGCATCTCCGGTTCGAGCGCCATGCCGCAGATCGGGCAGGAACCGGGGCCTTCCTGCCGAATCTCCGGATGCATGGGGCAGGTATAGATAGCGCCTTCGACGACCGGTTCAGGCGCGCGCGCGCCGAGATACTTCTCCGGCGTGGCGATGAACTTGGTACGGCAGCCGGCCGAGCAGAAGTAATAGGGATGGCCTTTGTAATCCGCGCGATGCTTGGCCGTATGCGGATCGACCGTCATGCCGCAGACAGGATCGAGCACACCGCCTTCGGCCGGGGCGTGTTGATGTGAATCATGACTGTGCGCGTGATTGTGGTCATGGTGATACTCGGCCGTGCTCATAGGCGCCTCTTGCGGTACATACCCTAGGGGGGTATATAGACCTTATGAGCAAGGACAGCAAGACGGCCACCGTTAAACGGCTCAGCCGCATCGAAGGTCAGGTGCGCGGGCTTTCCCGCATGGTCGAAGAGGATCGCTACTGTATCGATATCGTGACGCAGATCGCAGCCGTCAGGGCGGCGCTGCGCCGGGTCGAGGAGGGGATCCTGCGTGAGCACGTCGCACATTGCGTCGAGCACGCCATCAAAAGCGGCGACAAGGCCGACCAGCGGCGCAAGGTCGCCGAATTGATGGACGTGATGGGCCGCGTGGCGCGGTGATGGCGGGCTGCGGGCTTATCTGATGCGTCGGCTTGTCGCCCGGATGAGCGCAGCGAAATCCGGGACAGACCTGCGCGGGCTGAAACAGCCTTGACGCGGAGTCGATTCT
>JANLJK010000376.1 GCA_029255525.1 Pseudolabrys sp. | reverse complement strand
GACCGACGGGGCAGGGCGCTCCTTCACGCTGCCGCTCAAGGAGCTCAAGGAATGGCGCGGCAACCGCGCCGATGCCGGTCGTATCGTTCCCAAGGGCTTCCCGAAGAGCAACAAGTTCGTCTCGCCGCCTAAGGCGAAAGCGAGCGAGGATTGATCGTCGTCATTCCGGGGCGCGCGTCAGCGTGCAAACCTGGAATTTAGAGGCGACACCGTGCTCGTGTCTGGATTCCGGGTCCGGCCTTGGCCGTCCCGGAATGACTTCAACTCGCCACGAATAGCAGCGACCGGTCGGACTTCTCCAAAAGCGCGGCCGCGGTGTCGCCGAAGAACAGCCGCTCGCCGGGCCGGCGGCCGACGCCCATCACCACCAGGTTATTCCGCCGCCGGTGCATCTCCTTGACGATGGCGTCATCGGCGGCGATGTCGGCGCGTACGGCGGTCTTGATCTCGATCTCGTAAGAGCCGGCGAGTTTGGCGATGTCCTTGAGGATCGCCTCTTCATTTTGACGCGATCGCTTCTTGTTCTTTGCCGTGGGCGCGACATAGAGCGCGGTGATCGGCGCATGGGTGGCGCGGGCAATGGTGATGGCCACTTCCGCCGCGCGGCGTGACACGTCGGTGCCGTTCACCGGCACCAGGATGCTGATACGGCCGTGTAGCGGATCGTCGAGATGATCGCCGCGCGCATCGGCCACCGCCAGCGGGCCGTCGAAGCCGGCGGCGAGATTGGAGATGTCGCTGGTGAATTCGTTCTTGCGCTCGACGGACTTCTCCAGCCCCACCAACATGAAGTCGTAGCCCTTCTCGGCCTCTTCGGCGATGTGCTCCGGCTTCGGCGCGGCCTGCACCACAGTGGTGACGTCGAGTTTAATGCCGCTCTTGTCTTCCTCCTTCTTGACGAACTCGGCGTGCCCGGCGGCGACCTGCATGGTCTCGGCGGCTTCCTTCACCTTTTCCTTGGCAGCATCGGCGGCGGCCTTGCCACCCTTCTTGCTGGGCTTGATGTGCATCACCGTCGTCGGCATGGCGTTGTGGCCGGCGATAATACCGCCGATGCGGGTGGCGAGCTTGCCGCTGGCGCTGTCGTCGACCGCCACCAGCAGGCGCTCCAGATTGGGCACGAAGCCGCGCGCCTCCATGTCCTCGCGTTCGAGTCTCAGCTTCTCCTCCTTGCGCAGCGGAATGCGCGACAGCGCCCAGCGCAAGGTCGGCGGCATGGCCATGGTGGTGATGACCGCCATGGCGACGATCATCGTGAACAGGTTCTGGTTGAGCGCGCCGATGGACAGGCCGACGGTGGCGATGATGACCTCGGTCGAGCCGCGCGCATTCATGCCGCAGGCGAGCGCGAAGCCTTCGCGTCGTGTCAGTCCGCCGATTTCCGCGCCGACGAAAGCGCCACCGAACTTGCCGATGCTGGCGATCAGGATGAGTCCTGCCGTCAGTAGCGCCATGGAAGGATCGGAGAGAATGGTCAGATCGGTGGACAGGCCGGCGATGCCGAAGAACACCGGCGCGAAGAAAGCCGTGATGATGCCGCGCAGTTGTTCGTCGATATGCTTGGTCAGGATCGGCGATTCCCCGACCAGAATGCCGGCGACGAAGGCACCCAGCACGCTGTGCACGCCGATCAGATGCGTGGTCAACGCCATCACGCTCATGATCACCAGGATCGCCGTGATCACCGCGAACTCGCTGACGAAAGTGTCGTTGACCCAGCGAATGATGAAGAACACCGCGCGCCGGCCGATGGTGAAGCTTACCACCATGAAGACGATCGTGCCGATGACGCTCTGCGCCACCGATAAGGGATCGATCCCACCGTGCAGCGCCAGGCTGAAGATGACGGAGACGATGATCCAGCCGACGCTGTCGTAGTTGTTGTGTGTGGCGTTGATAAGTTTGCTGTCCAGTTGGAGATTGAATTTAATTTGTAGTACGATAGCGTGGAGGATCTTCTC
>JANLJK010000375.1 GCA_029255525.1 Pseudolabrys sp. | reverse complement strand
CCTCGCTGACAGTGCCGGTCTTCTCGCGCGTCGGCGTGATCTGCTTCGACAGGAAGCGCACGGTAACTTGTGCGTTGCGGCCACGCATCGCGGCGCCGGTGATCTCGGCATTGGCGATCGACACGAAGCGATTCTCGACCTTGTCGCCACGCTTCTCGCGCGTGGCGATGGCCGCATCGAAGCCGGCATAGACCTCGCGCGACAACAGGTTCTTCAGCGCGCGACGGTCGCCGTCGGCATAGGCCGTGACGATCATCTCGTAGGCCGCGCGCGAACCGGCGACGAAGTGCTTGGGATCGAAATTGGGTTCGGCGGCAACCAACGCGTCGAGGCCGGCCGCGACCGCCGAGCCGGGCTCGGCAATGCCTTTCCAGCGCGCGCTCGGTTCGACCGGCTCCGCCGGTTCGACGGCTTTGGGCGACGCGGCTTCCGTGGTGCGGTTCGGCAGGGGAACCACCTTCTCGGTCGCGGGCCGGGCGGGCTCACGGGAATAGGGATCGTATGGCGGGCGCTCGCGCCCCGTCCGTTGCCCGAGCACGCTGCGCAGTCGCAGGAAGATGAAGACCGCGAGCGCCAGGAAGATGATGGTGTAGATGTCGAACACGTCTCGCATGCTTTCGGCTACCGTGGCGGCAAATCGACCCGCCGCCGGCGGAACGGCGTGGCGGCCAGGTCCACAAATACTATGTAAGCGGATGGCCGCGCCGATCCATAGGCTTTGCGCCGGTATATCGACGCAATCGTGCTTGAAGAAAGCTTAAACGATCGGGACGCTGCCGCCAACACGGCCGGCTGGCGCATGATACCCAAACGGCCCGATTTCGCGGTGATTTGCGGTACCGAACCGTTTTTTTGATCTCTCAAGCGCCAGAATGAGCATAACGCGATGAATGTGGCGAAAGTCCTGTTGCTGGCCCTCCTGGCCTTACCCGTCCTCGAACTGGTCGCCTTTGGCGCGGTCGCCGCCGCGATCGGCTTCGGCCAGGCCTTAGCCCTGCTCCTGGCGGCGTCCCTGGCCGGCGCCCTGCTGCTGCGCCATGCCGGCGGCAACCATGTCGCCCGCATGCGGGTCGCCATGGCCGAGGGCAGCTTCTCCTCGCTGACCGCCGACGCCACCGGAGGGCTGGTCCTTCTGGCCGGAATTCTCCTGCTAATTCCAGGATTTATCACTGACGTCGCCGGCCTCGCGCTGCTCCTGGTGTCGTTCTTCGGGGCCCGCCGCGCCGCGCCGCCCCCACGCGCCGACGGGGTGGTCGATCTCGAACCCGAGCAGTGGCGCCGGGTCCCCGATCCGGCGCTCGACGACCGCCGCGACCGCGGTCCCCGGGCCGGTTAACCGGAACGCCGCCGCGCGCCCGGGCCGTCCTTGTTCGCCTCCGGGGGCTATGTTAGCCAACCGCCCGCGCGCGCACCGCATCACGCCGGCGCGCTCACAAGATTTCCAGACAGCCGGGCGCTCAACCGCCACGAGGAGAATTCATGTCGACGACGAATGGCGGCCAGGACAATCAGCCGCAGCTCAATGTGGTGGCCCAGTACATCAAGGATTTCTCCTTCGAGAATCCGAATGCGCCGCGCTCGCTGCAGACCGGCGGCGAAGCGCCGCAGATCGGCATCCAGATCAATGTCGAGGCGCAGCCGCTGTCGGAGACCGACATCGAGGTCTCGCTGAAGCTTGAAGGCAAGGCGGAGATGCAGGGCAACCTGATGTTCGGCTTCGAGCTGGAATTCGCCGGCATCTTCCGCATCCGCAACGTGCCGCAGGAAAGCCTGAACGCGATCGTGCTGATCGAGTGCCCGCGCCTGCTGTTCCCGTTCGCCCGCGAGATCATCGCCACCGCCGTGCGCAATGGCGGCTTCCCGCCGCTGCTGCTCGACCCGGTCGATTTCGTCGCGCTGTATCGTCAAAAGATGGCGCAGCTTGAGCCCGGCGAGATGCCGCAGGCCTGATTGGTCAGATCGCGCTGAAT
>JANLJK010000374.1 GCA_029255525.1 Pseudolabrys sp. | reverse complement strand
CGGGGTGGGGGGTGCTCGCCGGCATATCGTGGCCTTGAAAAATCCCCCCCACCCCCGACCCCTCCCCACCACGCGCAAACGCGCGCGGGGGGAGGGGCGAGGCGGCCGTGATGCAGCCCAAAGGCGGGGTGAACACCCACATCCAAGGCTGGCTGCTGGCGCTGCCGGCGGCCTTCCTGCTCGCGGTGTTCACGCATATTCAGGCGGTTGCCACTGTCATCGACAGCTGCTTCTCGACGCCGCAAGAGCGGCGTCCCGCGCATTTCATCGGCCTCGACCAGTACCGCAGCATGCTGGCCGATCCGATCTTCTGGCGCGCTTTCACCAACAATGTGGTCTATGCGCTGATCACCGTGCCGATCGCGATCGGTCTCGCGCTGGTAATGGCCTTGTGGGTGAACGGCCGCATCAAGGGCCGGGCGGCGCTGCGGCTCGCTTTCTTCACGCCGACCATCCTGCCGATGGTGGCAGCGGCCAATATCTGGATGTTCTTCTATACGCCGGGCTACGGGCTTCTGGCGCAGATCGGCGGGCTGTTCGGTTTCGGCCATGCCAACCTGCTCGGCACGCCGGCAACCGCGCTGCCGGCCATGATGGCGGTGACGATCTGGAAGGAATCAGGCTTCTTCATGATCTTCTATCTGGCGGCGTTGCAGCAGGTGCCGCCCGATCTCTATGAAGCGGCGCGCATGGAGAACGCCTCGCGCCTGCAGGTCTTCGCCCGGATCACCTGGCCGATGGTGATGCCGACGACCTTGTTCGTCGCCATCAACGCGCTCATCAACGCGTTTCGCATCGTCGATCAGGTCATCGCCATGACCGGCGGCGGGCCGGACAACGCCACCACGCTGCTGCTGTTCTACATCTATCAGGTCGGCTTCAGCTTCTGGGACCTCGGCTATGCCGCGGCCTTGTCGACCGTGCTGCTCGGCGTCCTCGGTGCCGTGGCGATCGCGCAGTTCTATCTGCTCGATCGCAAGATCCATTATCGCTGAAGGCAGGGCATGCGGTTGACCACCCTGACCAATACTTTGGCGGCCTGGCTCCTGGGTCTGATCTGGGGGCTGCCGCTCATCTATGCGCTATGGGCGGGGTTTCACCCGTCGGCTTTCGCCACTCATTTCGATCTGCTCGCCCCGGTGACGTTGCAGAACTTCGAGCGCGCCTGGGCAGCGGCGCCGTTCGCGCGTTACTTCCTCAACACCGTTCTCCTGGTGCTAGGCATCATGGCGGGGCAGTTCATCATCTGTACGCTGGCCGCCTTTGGGCTGGCGCGCTGGAAATTCTACGGCAGCGAGATTCTGTTCGCGCTTATCCTCATTCAGTTGATGGTGACACCGGATGTCCTGATCCTGGAGAACTACCGCACGCTGCAGAAGTTGAGCCTGACCGATACGCTGACCGGCGTGGGCATTCCTTATGTCGCGTCGGCCTTCGGCATTTTTCTGCTGCGGCAGACCTTCAAAACCATCCCGAAGGAGCTCGACGATGCGGCGCGGATGGAAGGCGCCTCGACGCTGCAGACCATCTGGCGGGTTTACTTGCCCTTGGCGCGGCCGGTCTATGTCGCTTACGGCCTCGTCTCGATCAGCTATCACTGGAATAATTTTCTGTGGCCACTGATCGTGACCAGCTCGGTCGAGACGCGGCCGCTGACGGTCGGCCTGCAGGTGTTCGCCTCGGTCGATCAGGGTGTCGACTGGTCGGTCATCTGCGCCGCGGCGCTGATGACCTCGGCGCCGCTGATGATCGCGTTCCTCGTTTTTCAGCGCGCCTTCATCCAGAGCTTCCTGCGCGCCGGCATTCGCTAGCCGGCCATGGGTGCCACTCGGGCCTTGCCGGATGGCGGCCGCGTGGCTCATAAGGCCCTAGAACCGCTTCGTCGACAGAACATCGAAGGTCTTCGCAATCGTTTCGACCGATCGGTCGTAGGTCGCAAGCGCCAACGATGCGATCAAGGCGTCCACGATCGCGAGCTGCGCGGTGCGGCTCGTCATGGCCTCGGTTCGGAACCGGGTTTCCTTCGCCATGGTATGCAACATGATGTCAGTATACTTGAGAAGCGGTGACTTGCCGTAATTGGTGACGCAGATCGTCGTCGCGCCGGCCTCCTTGGCGAGCCGGGTGGCGGTGACGGTCTCGATCGTGCTGCCCGAATGCGAGATCGTGATCGTTGCCACGCGCGGCCCCGTCAAGGACGCGCTGATCGCCTGCACATGGGAGTCGATCACGACCTTTGATTCAATCCCGATTCGCATCAGGCGATAATTCGCGTCCTCGGCGATCGGTCCGGCGCTGCCGATTCCATACACTTCTACGCGCTGTGCCTGAATGATGGCCTCTACGGCACGCGCCACCTGCGCGGCATCGATCGTTTTCAGCGTGTCCTGCAACGCTTGTATGTTGCTGGCAAAGATCTTCTCGACCACGGTCGCGGTATTATCGCTGCGGCTCAAATCCTCGTGGATGAACTGGACGGGTTGCACGAGGTCGCGCGCGAGCGCGATCTTGAGTTGTTGGAAGCCCCGCGCGCCGAGCTGCTGGCACAGGCCGACGACGCTACCTTCGCTGGATTGCGTCCGTTCGGCGGCCTCCGTGACCGACATATGCACCACCTCGGAGGCGTTCGCCAGGATGAACTCGGCGATGCGCCGTGCCGTCGGCGACAGCCCGGTGTGAAGTACGGCCAGCCGGCCGAGAATGCCGTCGAGCTCGGACGGCTGGAAGCCGATGGCTTCCGACCGCCGTAACGGCAGCGAGATCACGGCGTCGTGCGCGGGACGTCGCGATTTCACATTCTTGCGAGGACTCTTCATGCGATGGCCCGTTCGCCGATATTCTGCACGGCGCCTTGCTTCTTATGGATGTCTTCGAGTGACAGTGTCTCGCCCGGTAGGGCGTGCACGTAGCTTATACCGAGGCGGCTTGCGCCAAGACCGTCGGTTTCCGGATTGTCGCCGATCACCATGCCTTCGTGCGGTGCGATCCCGAGCAAGGCCAATCCTTTGAGAAAAAGCATCGGCTCCGGCTTGCCGATAATGCGGTGCGGCACCGGGCCGGTGCAGGCGAGAAGCGCGGCGGCGAGCGCGCCTGTCTCAGGGACGACATCGCCGGCACGGCCGGGATGGGTTCGGTCCGGGTTGGCGACGACAAGCCGGGCGCCGGCGCGGATCGCGTTGGCGGCTCTCGTCAGCTTCGCATAAGTGAAACCGCGATCGCGGGCGAGCACCACGATGTCGGGCCGTTCGTCGGTCACGCATAGACCCAGGTTGCGAGCGTAGCGATGCAAGGCGGCGCTGGCGATCAACATCACCTTCGAGCGCGGGTGCTCCGTCGCGACGAGATCAAGCGCGGTGGTGCCGGCGAGCACGATGCGCTCGGCAGGGACCGGCAATCGTACCGCGTGCAGCCGGGCGGCAAGCTGATCGGGCGTATGTTCGGCATCGTTGGACACGATGATGATGCGCTCGCCCAGTTGTTCGACCAGTTGGACCGCGCCGGGAAGGGCCATTCGTCCGCTCATCAATGTGCCGTCGAGATCGATCAGATAACCCCTGCAGCCTATCGGAATGCTCATCAAGCCCGTCCGCTGTCCATCATCGGTTGCGCTCTCCCGACTCGAATATGAGACATTCTCAGTTGAAATGGAAGTTGTGCTGAGACGATTTCATTAAAGCGTCATCAAGGCTTGCTTAGGTGGCGCCGTTGCCCACGCGAGACCTCGACGATGGCTGGCCTCACTATCCGCCGGGCGCAGAAGTCCTTTGGGACGACTGCGGCGGTCCATGAATTTTCACTCGACATCGCCGACGGTGAATTCGTCACGCTGCTCGGGCCTTCCGGCTGCGGCAAGACCACATTGCTGCGCCTCATCGCCGGACTGGAGACGCTCTCCGGTGGCGAGATCGTCCTCGATGGACGTCCGATCCACGACCTGCCGCCGCCGGCGCGTAACATCGCCATGGTGTTCCAGTCCTACGCGCTCTATCCGCACAAGACTGTCGCCGCCAATATTGCCTTCCCGCTGCTGATGCAGGCGGCGCTGCCGTTGCGTCTTCCCGGCCTGCGCCGCTTCGTGCCCGGCCGCGCCGCGCTCGACCGCCGGATCGCGGATCGCGTCGCGCCGATCGCGCGCATGTTGCAGATCGAGCATCTATTGGCGCGCAAGCCGGCACAGCTCTCCGGTGGACAGCGGCAGCGCGTCGCGCTCGCCCGCGCCATGGTGCGGGAGCCGCGGCTGTTCCTGATGGACGAGCCGCTGTCGAACCTGGACGCGAAGCTGCGCGGCTCGACGCGCGCCGACATCATCGACCTGCATCGCCGGCTCAAGGCGACCTTCGTCTACGTCACCCACGACCAGGGTGAGGCGATGACGATGTCCGACCGGATCGTGCTGATGCACGAGGGCAGGGTGCAGCAGATCGGCAAGCCGCTGGAGCTTTACGCGAACCCGGCGAACCTCTTTGTCGCGGAATTCATCGGCCAGCCGATGATCAATTTGCTGCCGCTGCAATTTGTTGGCGGCGTGGCGCAATTGGCTGGTCAGGCCATCCGCAATCTGCCGCCGTGCCTCGACGATGTGGCGCTGCCGCATGAGGAAGCGCGGATCGGCCTGCGGCCGGAGGCGTTCGCGCTGGCCGAGCTTGGCGATCCGCAGGCGCTGATGGGGCGTATCCACCTTATCGAGCATCTGGGCAACGAGACCCATATCCGTATCAGCCTGCCCGGCGCCGAGATTACAGTGCGGGCATCGTCGAGCGCGGCGCATGGCCTGAGCGTCGGTCAGCCGCTGGCGGTGCGCCCCAATTGGAGCAGTGCGCTGGTCTTCGACAAGCACGGCAATCGTGCCCGTTCCGCCGCGTTGCAGGCCGCGGCATGAGCGGTGCGTCGGAAATCGTCGCCCTCGGCAGCGCCGCCGCTCCCACGCGGGTGCGGGAGACCGCGCCGCCGTTGATCGCGAACGCGCTCTATCTGTTGCCGGCCTTTGCCGTTCTTGCGGTCTTCTTTCTGTTGCCGGCGCTGGCGACGCTCGGCATCAGCTTCACCGATTGGACGCTCGGCGCGCGGAAATTCACTTTCGTCGGCCTCGGCAATTATCTCGATCTGATGGCCAGTGCGGAATTTCGGCTCTCGCTCGTCAACACGCTCAAGCTCAATCTGTTCGTCATCCCGGCCTCGTTCCTTGTGGCGCTCGCTTTGGCGCTGGCGATCCACAACACCGTCAAACTGGCGCCGCTGTGGCAGACGATCTACTTCTTGCCGGTAACGACGACGCTGGTTGCCATGGCCTTCGTCTGGCAGTGGGTTCTGCATCCCGAATTCGGCGTGGTCGCCTGGGTGCTGACCGGGCTCGGTTATCAGCCCGTGAACTGGCTGAACGACTCCAGCCTGGTTCTCTACACCGTCGGCTTCATCAGCCTGTGGCAGCTTGTCGGCTACTACATGGTGCTGTTCCTCGCCGGTCTGTCGAGCATTCCAAGCTCGCTCTACGAAGCGGCCGCGGTCGATGGCGCACGCAATCCGCTCGATCGTTTCCTGCATGTGACCTGGCCGATGCTCGGGCCGACGGCGCTGTTCGTCTTCGTCATCACTGTCATCAAGTCGTTCCAGATTTTCGATGTGGTGCGCGTGCTGACCAAAGGCGGCCCCAACAAGGCCAGCGAGATCGTCCTGCACACGCTCTACCAGGAAGGCTTCGTCTTCCTGCGCACCGGCCGCGCCGCGGCGATCGCCACCTTGTTCTTCGTGGTGATGCTGGCGCTCACCCTCTACCAGATGCGCGTGCTCGACCGCCGCGTTCATTACGGGATGAGGTGAGCCATGTCCGTGCGCGCTCTCCTCGTCCATGCGCTGCTCGCGGCTGGCGCCGTGATCGTGCTGATGCCCTTCGCCTGGATGTTGAGCCTGTCGGTCAAGGAAGAGCACGAGATCTTCACCTCGAACCTGCGCTTCCTGCCCGAGCACTGGGACTGGGCGAACTACATCGAGGCTTTCACCACCGGCCATGTCGGTACGTTTCTCGCCAACGGCGCCATCGTTACTTTGTCCATCCTCGCGCTCCAGATCGTCACGATCGTGCCAGCCGCTTATGTGCTGGCGCGCAAGGAGTTCCGCGCCAAGCCGGTTATTTTCGGGATGGTCCTAGCGGTGCTGCTGATCCCGCCGCAAGTCACGGCCATACCGGTCTATCTGATGTTCGCCGAGGCGGGGCTGCTGGACAGCTACGCCGCGCTCGTCGTGCCGTTCGCGACCAGCGCCTTCGGCATCTTCCTGCTGCACCAGGGCTTTAAAACCTTGCCGCAGGATCTGATCGACGCCGCCCGGATGGATGGCGCGAGCGAATTTCACACATTGTGGTTCATCCTCACCCCGCAACTGTTGCCGATGATCGCCGCCTTCGGCGTGTTCTCCATCGTCGCGCATTGGAACGACTTCTTCTGGCCGTTGCTCGTCATCACCCGGATCGAGCACGCGACGCCGCCTCTCGGCATCTCGATCTTCGCGTCCGACGAAGGCGGCAATGATGTCGGGCCGATGATGGCATCGGCGACGCTCATCGTGCTGCCCCTGATGCTCGCATTCCTGATCGCGCGGCGCCGCTTCATCGAAGGGGTCACGCTATCGGGTCTCAAGGGCTGACGCCCTTTCCCTTGTCCCCCTCTGACGGAGACTTCGCATGAACACACTCTTTCGATTTCTTGGCGGCGCGGTCCTGGCCGTTGGCCTAGCGGCGCCGGCTTTCGCCGAGCCTGTCGAGATCACGCTGGCCCATCCCTATGGCAAGATCTTCCGGCCGATCCACGAGCAGATCATCGCCGAGTTCAACAAGGTCCATCCGGACATCAAGGTCGTGATCGAGGCGCCGCAGCCCGACTACGAGCAACTCGTGCAGCGCACGCTGACCGGGATTCCGCAGAAGAACGCGCCGGTGCTGTCGTTCCAGGGCGTCAACCAGGTGCGCCAGTTCGTCGACGCCGGACAGGCCGTCGATCTGACGCCGTTCACCAAGGACGATCCGCGCTGGAAGCAGGACGGTTACTACAAGGACATGATGGCGCTCGGCCGCTATGGCGACCGCCAGATGGCGGTTCCTTTCGCGATCTCGACGCCGATCATGTATTTCAACGCCGACCTGTTCCGCAAAGCCGGCCTCGATCCCAGCAAGCCGCCGAAGACCTGGCCCGAGGTGATCGCCGCCGCCAAGAAGATCCAGGCCGCCGTACCGGGCAGCACTGGCCTGTTCTACGACTACCTGATCACCGGCAACTGGGGTTTCCAGGTGCTGGTCTATTCCGAAGGCGGCAGCATGATGACGGCGGACGAATCCGACGTCGCCTTCGACAAGGAGCCGGGCCTTCGTGCGACGCGTCTGTTGCGGTCGTTCGTCGATGATGGGGTGATGAAGGACTGGAACCGCGCGCAGGGCGAGCAGGCCTTTATCGCCGGCAATGTCGGCTTCTACTTCTCCTCGACCTCCTGGCTGAAAGGCGTCGAGGACAAGGCCCGCTTCGACATGCGTACCGCTTTCTATCCGGAGAGCTCGACCGGCCAGCGCCGCCTGCCGTCGGGCGGCAATGCCGCCGTCGTCATCACCGACGATCCGAAGAAGGCCAAAGCCGCCTACGAGTACGCGATGTTTGCCGCCGGTCCGATCGGCACCGAGATCATGGTCAAGGGCTCGGGCTATATGCCGATGCACAAGGAAGGAACGGTGCGGCTTGCCAAGTTCTACGCCGACAATCCGAACTTCAAGACCTCGGTCGAGCAGGTGCCCTTCATCTTCACCTGGTATGCGTTCCCGGGCCAGAACACGCTCAAGATCATCGATGTGATCAAGGACAATCTGCAGGCGGTCGTGTCCAAGCAGGCGACGCCCGAAGCGGCCCTCAAGCGCGCGAGCGACGAAGTGCGCAAGCTGTCCAAGGGCAGCTAGTTCTCCAGCAACAAACGTGACGGCGAGCCGCTGCCGGTGGCACGCGGCTCGCCATTCATGAGAGAGCCATGAAATTCATTCACATCACCGATCTCCATCTTGTCCCGCCGGGCCGCACGCTCTATGGCCTCGATCCGAATGTGCGGCTGCGCGCGGCCATCGCCGACATCAATGCGCATCATGCCGACGCAGAATTCGTGCTGATCACCGGCGACCTGGTACATCACGGCGAGCCGGCGGCTTATGAGGCCTTGCGCGACGCGCTGTCGCAGCTTCGTTGCCCGTATCATCTGCTGGTGGGCAATCATGACGACCGCGAACTGTTCAAGCAGGTCTTTCCCGAGGCTCCGGTCGATGCGAAAGGCTTCGTGCAGAGCCTGGTGCCGACCTCGGTGGGTCCGCTGGTGACCCTCGACACGCATGAGCCCGGGACCCATGAGGGACACCTGTGTGAACGCCGCCTGGCCTGGCTCGACCAGACGCTGACGGACCTGCAGGGACAGGCGGCCTTCCTTGCCATGCACCACCCGCCACTGGCGCTCGCGCTGCCGGCCATGGATGCGCTGAGACTGCAACAACATCGCCAGCTGAGCGAAGTCATCGCGCGGCACGGCAATGTACGGCATATCTTTTTCGGGCACGTCCATCGGCCGGTGCATGGTGTCTGGCAGGGCGTCCCGTTCTCGACCCAGCGCGGTCTCAACCACCAGGTCGCGCTGCACGCCGGCGCGCAGCCCGGCATCCCAGGCAGCCACGAGCCGCCAGCCTATGCGATCGTCACGATCGAAGAGGGCGCGGTCATCATCCACGTCCACGACTTTCTCGACCCGTCTCCAAAGTTTGATCTGTTCGACAAGGCCGCGGAAGAAGCCGCGAACGCTTCCAGCTTTAAGAACGATCAATAGCTGCCAGAAAGTGGGACGAGCGAAGGTCCTATAGAGTTGTGGCACATTTTTCGCGCTGTCCCACCGAGGTCAAGCGCCTCGGTGAGGTCCGGCTGGTGCCGGGCATGGTGGCGGATGTCGTCATCAAGACGGCCGATCGTACGGTCGCATCCTATCTGATCCGGCTGCTGGGAGATCAGACCGCGCGAGCATTCCGCGAGCGATAGCGGCATCCATTGCACCGGCACGCATTGTGCGTGCCGGTCGCAAGTGATGACGGGAGGCGAATTGTCAGGAGCCGCCCGGAGGCGGCCATGCGCTCAGCGCCCGCTGCGGCGTAGCACGATTGCTTCCAGCGCCTGAATGCAGATGAACAATACGGAGGAGATCGCCGCCAGAACCACGATGGCGGTCATCACCAGGTTCATCTGGAATATCTGGCTACCATAGGTGATCAAGTAGCCGAGGCCGGCCTTGGCCGCCTGGAATTCGCCGACCACGACGCCCACGAGTGCGAGCCCGACATTGACTTTGAGCGTCGAGATCATGGTCGGCACGCTGGACGGCAACACGATCTTGCTCAAGACCTGCCAGCGCGAGGCGCCGAACAGCCGCACCAGCTTGATCTTGTCCGGGTCGACGGCGCTGAAGCCGGTGTAGAGCATGATGATGGTGACGAAGAGGCTGACCGCGATCGCCATGGCGTAGATCGATGCCACGTCGCCGAGCCATATATAGAAGATCGGCACCAGCGCGATCTTGGGCATGGCGTTGACCACGACGATGAAGGGATCGAGCACGCGGTGGACGAAAGGCGACCACCACAGGGCGACGGCGCAGGCGATGCCGAGCGCCATTCCTCCGACGAAGCCGATAACGGTTTCGCTGAAGGTGACCCAAGTGTGCATCAGCAGGCTGCCGTCTTCCAGCATCGCCATGAAGGTGCGCGCCACGGCGGACGGATAGCTGGTCAGCATCGGATTGACCCAGCCCGCGCGTGGCGCGATCTCCCACACGATCAGAAAGGCGACGAGCAGGCCAACCTGCCACGCCTGGATCGCGTAAGCGCGCCGTTTCAGCGCGCGCAGATAGGCCTGATAGGCCGGGCTGCGAGGCACCATTACCGATGGCGAGGCTTCGCTATGGCTGATTTCCGCCGTAACCGTTTCGCTGGCCATGGTGATCCTCACTGCATCTCGTGGATGTCGAGCTCGTCCCAGATGGTCTGGAAGTAGCCCGCGAACTCGGCGCATTTGCGCGCTTCGAAAGGCGTCGGCCGTTGCGGGCCGGCGCTCGGATAGCTGATATGGTGCTCGACCTTGATGCGGCCGGGACGGCGGCTCATGACGATCACGCGGTCGGCCATGCTGATGGCCTCGCCGATATCGTGCGTCACCAGGATGATCGTCTTTTGCTCATTGCGGAGGATGGCCGCGATTTCATCGGAGAGGGCCAGCCGCGTCTGATAGTCGAGGGCAGAGAACGGCTCGTCAAGCAGCAGAAGGTCGGGATCGGGGCACAAAGTGCGGGCGAGCGCGGCGCGCTGACGCATGCCGCCGGAAAGCTGGTGCGGCAAGGAATGCATGAACTCGCCGAGCCCGTAGCGCCTGAGCAGGTCTTCCGCACGCTGGCGTGCGGCGCGTCGATCGAGGCCGAGCAACTCGGCGCCGATCAGCACATTGTCGAGCACCGTGCGCCATTCGAGCAAAGTGTCCTTCTGGAACATGTAGCCGGCGCGTGGCGACGGCGCCGAGACCTTGCGGCCTTCGAGGTAGATGTCGCCGCGTGACGGCTTGATGAGGCCGGAGATGAGGGAGAGCAGCGTGCTCTTCCCGCATCCCGACGAGCCGACAATGGCGACGAATTCCCCGCGTGAAACCTCAAGCGAGATATTGGACAGCGCCAAGGTTTCGCGGTCGGGCGAGAAGTAATGAAGCACGACGTCGCGAATGGCGACGACGGGCTCCGTGCGCATGGCCGGCGTTATCATGATCGCCTCCTACTTCTGCACGAACTTCTGCTGCGCCTTCTCGGCGTAAGCGGTCGTCACGATCTGTTTATAGGCGACCTTCTTGTCGGCAGGCAGCGTGCCGCCTTCGACCATGATCTGCTGCGCCAATGCGAGGCCGCCTTCATCCACCACCGTGCTGGCCGCCCAGATCGGCACGCCGGCGTTGCGATACCGCGTGACGACGGCGATGTTGTCGTCGACGCTGAGGCCCGGGAAATAGGGTGCGATGGTTTCGGCAATTTCCTTGGGGCTGGCCGTCGCGACCCAAGCCTGCGCCCGCGCGATCGCGTTCGTCCATTTCTGGGCGGTTTCGCCGTTCTTTTCCAGCCAGCTCTTCTTGGCGAAAAAGACGGTGTAGTCGGCGCGGCCCACTTCCTTACCGATGGAGGTCACGACGTGGGCCTGGCCGGCTTTCTCAAGCCGGCTCAGGCTCGGCTCCATGAAGATGCCGAAATCGCCTGTGCCTGACATCCAGGCGCCGTCGCGGGCGGGAATGCCGATATTGGTGATGATGCTGGCCACTGTCGCAGCATCGACGCCGTGATGTTTCAACACATATTCGAGATAGAGGCCTGGCGTGCTGCCCGGCCGAAACCCGACGATCTTCTTGCCATTGAGCGCCGACCAATCAAGCTTGTCGATCTTCGCGCGTGAAACCAGGAAGAAGCCATCGGTGGCGGTGAGCGCGGAAAAGATGAGCGGCTTGTCGGGCGATTCGCCATTAAAGATGTAGATCGGCACTTCAGGCCCGGCGAGCGCAAAGTCGGCCTGTCCGGAGAGCACCAGCGCGCCGGCGCGGTCGCCGCCATTGGCGGTTACCAGGTCAACGTCGAGGCCTTCTTCCGCGGCAAAGCCTTTGCCCAGCGCCACATACATCGGGACATAGAGTTGCGAGCGGACGACCTCCGCGAGCTTGACCTTGGTCCGATCGGCCGCCTGCGCATTCCAGCTCAGCAGGGCCGCAACGGCGGCGACAGCCAACGATTTTCCCACGTGATTCGGCATTTCATGCTCCTTGTTGCACACCGCGACGCAGCAACATCCGTGCCAATCCGACGAGCAGTATGGCGATATCTGTTGTTGTCGTTGACTTGCTGTCGCAGTAATTTCTCTCCCGGCGCTGTAATATCGTATACATCTGCGAAGCGTGTCAAATGCCTATTTTTGTTGATCTAAATGAAGATATAGGCTGCACTCGAATGCATCAGTTTGCACATTTGGTATACAATAATGATGGGGATGTACCCGCCGCTCGCAACCGGAAAACCATCTCGCTCGCGGCACGAAAGTTGCTAACCTGCGGAGGCTATGGAGAAAGAAAATGCATAAACTGTCTATTCCCGCGGAACTGACGGAGCGTGTGACCAAGCGAGCCGGCCGCGCGCATCCCTTCGACACGATGGAGCCGGCCAAGACCGCTCTGATCGTCATCGATATGCAGAACTATTTCATGAAGCCCGGATTCCTGGGCGAAGTTCCGATGGCGCGGCAGATTGTGCCACATGTGAACCGGCTTGCTGCGGCGTTGCGCGTGCGTGGCGCGCATGTGGTGTGGGTCAAGAACGCCACCAATGACACGCGTGACAGTTGGAGCGTCATGCATGATTGCCTGATGACGCCGCAGAACCGCGATCTGCGCTATGCGACCATGGATCTGGCGCACGAAGGTCACGCGCTTTGGCCGGAACTCGATGCGCGTCCGGAGGACGGTGAGATTGTGAAGAAGCGCTTCAGCGCCTTCATCGAGGGGTCGTCCGAGATCGTGCCCTATCTGCGGCAGCGCGGCATCGACACGCTGTTGATCGGCGGCACGGCGACCAATATCTGCTGCGAAAGTTCGGCACGCGATGCCATGATGCTCAATTTCAAGGTGACCATGGTGGCCGACGCGCTCGCGACCTATAGCGATGCCGAGCATAATGCGTCGCTCGCGACGTTTTATTCGATCTTCGGCGACGTGCAGACCGTGGACGAGGCGATTGCGTCGCTCGACCGCGGTGCGAAAATGGCGGCGGCCTGAAAGCCGTTGCGCCTTCTGCGTGGCGGCGAGGATCATATGGTCGGCTCTAGGAACTCCAGGATCTGCCGTCCCAGCCATTCCTCGCCGGTGTTGAAGTGAGCGACCGTCGAGGTGTGGTTGTGACCGAGCATCTGCACGAGGCGCGGTGCCTGGCCGCGCACCATCCCTAGGCGGGCCGCGAATTCGAGGCCATACGAATCGAGATAGCGGTTCTCGTACTCGGCGATGGCGATGAAGACCGGCCACCGGCAGTGCTCGACATGATTGACGGGCGAGTGTCGCTCGAGAGCGGCCGGATCAGAACCACAATAGGCCGCGACGTTCTTCGCGTTCGGATTGCCGGCTAAGGTTTCGAGTTTCAATCGCGCGCTCACGAGGATGGCGGACTTGACCGCGGCGTGCGGCGTCACGCCGGCCTCGGGGTCAAGCAGGTAGGAAGCGACATGGCATCCGCCGGCGGAGTGCCCCATCAGCACGATGTTGCCGGGATCGCCGCCGTATTGGCCGATGTTCCTGGCGACCCATTCGATGGCGAGGGCGACATCCTGCGCGCCGGCCGGATACTGGGCCGCCGGCGCCAAGCGGTATTCGACGTTGACGCCGATAAAACCCTGGCGCGCGAACCAATAGAGCACGTTGTCGTAGATTTCTCCGTCGACACTCTTGCTGCCGCGCGTGAAGGCGCCGCCATGCACGAAGACGAGCACTGGCCGGTTCCTGGCGCCGCTGGGCGCGAACACGTCGAGGCATTGGCGCGGATCGGGGCCATAGCTCAGATCGCGCGAGAGCGCGATGCCTTGCTTGTCCGCCCGCTGTGCGAGGGGCGAGTAGATATCCAGCACGACGGCGCGATTCTTGACGATGTCGTCGTTCCAGCAGGTATTCACCGCCTGTAACCGCGTCCAATCCTTGGGTGACAAATAGAGCGCAGGCGAGTTGAGCGCGGCGGGTGTGTCCGATGTCGCTTGGTGCAACATGTCTTCGAGTGCCTTTGTCACTGATCAGGCCGCAACCGGCTGCGCTTGTTGGGCAGTGAAGCCTTCGGTGTAGATGAAATCGAGCGAGGCGCCACGGCCGATGAAGGCGCTCTTCGCGGCGGAAATCATCTCGGGCGACCCGCACAGATAGATCGCATGTTCGGAAAGATCGGCGAAGTCGGCCGTGACGGCGTTCTGCACGTAACCCGCGCGGTCGTTCCAGCCCGCCTCGGCCCGCGACAGCACGGGCACGTAATTGAAGTCGTAAAGCCGCTCGCCCCAGCCGGGGATTTCATCATGCAGATAGAGGTCGGTCTGTGTCCGCGTGCCCCAATAGAGGCTCACCGGCGGACAGTCGGGATCGTCCATCAACGATTCGAGCATCGCCTTGATCGGCGCGAGTCCCGTGCCGGTCGCGACCATCAGCAACGGCCGATAGTCTTGCGCCCGGAAGTAGAACGAGCCGAGCGGGAGCTCGACGTCCAGGGTGTCGCCGGCTTGCAGGCGAGGGAGCCGCGTCTCGGTGAAGCCTCCGCCGGCGATGCGCCGGATGTGGAAATCGACGCGGTTGCCATCCGGCTTCGAGGCCATCGAGAAACTGCGCGTGGCGCCGTCGGGCAGCACGATGTTCATGTATTGGCCGGGCCGGTAATCGATTGCCGAGAGATCGGGAATCCCCAGCGTGAGGCCGGTGACGAGGGGGCTCAGGTCGCTGACCGCCGTGACGACCGCCGTGCAGCGCATCGGTTCCGGCACGTTCTCTTGCGCCCGCGCCGGCTCGATCACCAGATCGCTTTGCGGTTGCGCCTGGCAGGCCAGCGTATAGCCGGCGCTTTCCTCTTCTGGCGTGAGCGCCATTGGGAACTCAGCGTAGCTCACGCGACCGTCGAGAAGCTTGACCCGGCAGGTGCCACAGCCGCCGAGCTGGCAATCGTGCGCAAGAGGAATGCCGGCGGCCAAGGCGGCCGCGAGGATTGTCTCGTCGGCTCCCACCTCGAACGATTGGCCTGTTTCCGCCACTTGCACACGATGCCGCATAGCGTCCCCCGGGCCGTTACTTCTTGATGTCCGCTTGGACGAGCACCGTATGCTTCTTCGTCAGCAGATCTTGCAGCGCTTGCAAGGCGGCAACGCCGCATGCGGTGTCCTGCTCGCCATTGCCGCCGCTCAAGCCCACGCCGCCGATGACTTCGCCATCCACGACGATCGGGAAGCCGCCGACGAAAACGGCGAACTTGCCCTCGAAGCTCCACTGGATGCCAAAGGCTTCATTGCCGGGGAGGGCAGGGCCGTTCGGGGCCACGTTGAACAGATGCGTCGAGCGCTTGTGGCCGGCGGCCGTGAACGCCTTGTTCCAGGCGATCTGCGGACCGGTCACGCGCGCGCCGTCCATGCGTTCGAGCGCGAGCGGATAGCCGCCTTCGTCGGTGATGCACACCGTTTCCAGCACACCGATTTCCTGCGCCTTGCGCAGCGCGGCGGCCACCATGGCGCGTGCTTCATTCAATTCAAGCTTGATCGAGGTCTTCATCTTCTTCCTTTCTACGGGGTCTTCCGCGCCCGCGCCCGGCGAGCAAACGAAACGGTTTGGCGGCTCAGCAGCCGCGATAGACGGTCTTGACCTGGGTGTAGAACTCCAGCCCCGAACGTCCGGATTCGCGGAACGTCGAGGTCGAGGAGCGCTTCAGGCCGCCGAACGGCGCATTGATCAGGTTGCCGGTGGTCGTGCGGTTGATCTTCACGGTTCCCGATTCGATATCGCGCGCGAAGTCGTGCATGTAACGCGGATTGCGCGTCGCGATCGCGGCGGACAGGCCGTATTCGGTGTCGTTGGCCTTGGCGATGGCGTCGGCATAGCTCGTCACCTCGATGAGGGCGAGCACCGGGCCGAAGATCTCCTCGCGTGCGATGCGCATCTCCTGGGTGACATCGGCAAAGACCGTCGGCGACACATAATAGCCCGCGTCGTAGCCCGGCCCGGTCAGGCGCTCGCCGCCGCACAGGAGGGTGGCCTCGCGCTTGCCGATCTCGATATAGCGCAGCACCGTTTCCAGTTGCCGCGCCGTGGCGAGCGGCCCGAGGTCCATGCCCGGTGTCATGCCGCTGCCGATCTTCAGCGCTTTGACCTTGGCCACCAGTTTCTCGGTGAAAGCGGCTTTCACCTCCTTCATCACCAGCACCCGGCTGGTGCCGGTACAGGCCTGGCCGCTCAGCGACAGCCCGCCCTTGATGGCAAGGTCGACGGCTTTGTCGAGGTCGGCATCTTCCATGACGATCAGCGGGTTCTTGCCGCCGAGCTCCATTTGCGTGCGCGTGGTGAAAGAGACCGAGCGATGGATCTGTTCGCCGGCTGCGGTGGAGCCGGTGAAGGAGATGGCGCGCACGACGGGTGGCGTGGTGATGGCCGGTCCGATCGTTGCCGCGCTGCCCGTGATGAAATTGAGCACGCCTTTCGGGATGCCGGCGTTGATGAAGGCTTCCGCCAGACGCAGGCCGCTGAGTGGTGCGTCCGAGGAGGGCTTGAACACGACCGTGTTGCCGGTGATCAGGGCCGGCGCGATCTTGCGCGCCGGGATCGAGACTGGGAAATTCCACGGCGTGATCACCGAGACGACGCCCAGCGGTTCGCGCTGCGAATAGACGACCATGTCGGCGTCGTCATTCGGGAAGGTCTCGCCGGTATAGGACTGGCCCTCAACCGCGTAAAAACGCAGTGTTTGCGCCGAGCGAAGAAATTCATCTTTGCTCAGGTTGAGGGGCTTTCCCATCTCGCGGGTCATTTCCTCGGCGAACTGAGCGGCGTGTTTCTCGAGATAATCAGCCGCGGCGTTGAGGACTTTCGCCCGTGCCGAGATTGGCGCGTTCCGCCATGTCGGGAATGCCGCGGCGGCCGCGCGCACGGCCGCTTCGGCATCGGTAACGGAGCTGGCCGGGAAGCGGCCAACGGTGTCGGATGTATCCGCCGGGTTGATATTATCGAATCGGTCGCTGCTGCGGCCTGCGACCCATTCCCCGTCGATATAATTCTTGAACTCTTCGATCTTGGTGCGCGCCGCAGCGGCGCGCACCATCGTTACTCCGGCATTGGTCATCGTATTCGGCCTTCTCTTTAGCCCCAGAACAGAACGGCGCAGATGGTGGAGACCACGAGCCCTGTCAGCACCGGGATTGCGAGCGCTCGCACCGTGTCGAGGACGGGCACGCGCGCAAAGCCGGCCACCGCGATGAGTGACGACCAGGCGATCAAGGTGCCGCCGCCGGTCCAGACCGCGCCCATCTGGCCGATGGCGGCCAGCGTGTTGACATTGAGGCCTACGGTCGGTCCGAGAGCGCCGGACAGCGAGCCGGTCAGCGGCAGGCCGGCGAAGCCGGAGCCGTCGATGCCAGTGATCATGCCAACGATCAGCACGCCGAAGCCGACAAAGAGGTGGTTGTGCGGGATCCAAGCCTGCGCCGCCTGGATGCAATCGAACAGCAGCGACGGCGCCTGGGCGACCGGGATGTTTAGAATGCCGGCCGCGGTCTCGCCGCCGCCTCCCATGAAGAAGAAGCCGGCGATCGGCAGCACCGCGCCCATGGCCTTGAAGGCGAAGACGAAGCCATCGGTGACATGGTCGGCACAGACATCAAAGCTCTTGCGGAACCCCTCGGCGGCGAAGGTCGCGAAGATCATCAACGCGGCGCCCATGCCGCCGACCAGCGCGGCGGCGTCGCCGCCCTTGAGGTCGGCCACGCCGGTGATACCAAGCTTGGGTAGAACCATGACCGCGATCACGATCGCAAAGCTGATGGGAACCAGGATCGCGAACAACTTCGACCATCGCTGACGATTGAATTCGGTGATGGTGGTCGGCTTTTTGGTCGGCTCCAGTTGATCTGCCGGGATTTCATAGCCTGTGGCGCGTGCGATTTCCGCCTTGTCGAAAGTGCCTTCCGCTTCCAGGCGCGCGCTCTCGGTGTCTCCAGCTTGCTGCTGCCAGCGCACGAGGAGCGCCTCGTTGCCCGGCTGGATCGTCTTGCGGATGGAAAAGTAGGCCAACGCCAGCGCCACGCCGCCGGTGATCAGCGACAGCACCAGGGCACGATCGGCGACCATCGCGGCGCTGGCGGCAGCGCCAGCCGCTTTGGCGCTGATCCCCGGGGCGACGCCGATCACATAGTCCGACGACAGGGCCATGCCCTGGCCGGCGATCGCGATCGCCAAAGCGCCGGCGAGCGGCGGCAGGCCGGCGACGATGGCCGCGGGCAGTAGCACTGCGGATACCAGCGGCACCGCCGGCGTCGGCCAGAAGAACAGCGAGATCACATAGGTGATCGCCACGAGAATGAAGAACGCGGTGTGACCGTTGGTCATCACCGTGCGAAAGGGTTTCACCATGCGGACGTCGGAGCCGAGCGTCTTCAGGGCGTTGAGCAGCGACGTAATCAGCGCGATCACCAGGAAGATGTTGAACAGCTCCTTGGCGGCGATGAAGCTCGCATTGAAGATGCTGCCGAGCGCGCCGATCGGACTGTGCGTCCAGGCCAGCGCCACGAAAAAGGTGGCGACGATCGACGGTACGACGACATTCGTCCGCAGAATCATGGTCAGCACGATGGCGACGACGCCCGCGAGATAGGTCCAATGGGCCGCGGTAATCGCGATGTGTGATGTCAAGGCTCTCTCCCCCAGATGGCCAATGGCGGCTGCGCCGCGCGGTTTGAAATTTGGCCCGCCCAGGATTGTATACTGTATGTGAAACTGCAATAGCAAAAGCGCGCCACTGCAGTGCACAAAACCGGCTGAAAAGTCAGCGGAATATCTCGCAGTGATTATAGAAAGTGCAGCAATGGCCAATTTAATGGGCTTTTGTGGTGCCGATAAAAGACCAGCGGATCAAGTTGTGGCGTGCCGTTTTCACCATTGACAGACTGGTTCGATTGTATACCAAATGTAAAAACATGGTCTTGCATCCGGCAGTGCCGAACCAATCCTCAATCCCGCACAGGAGTGTCACCAATGGCTGAACTGATGGACAAGGTAGAATTTCGGACCGCCCTCGAGAACGCCATCAAGGGCAAGAGCGCCAACAAGGCTCCGTTCAGCATCGCCTGGGCTAGCGGCAAGCTCTCGCGGGCGCATCTCGCCCGTTGGGCGGAGAATCACTACCACTACGTCGGTCCGTTCGCTGACTATCTCGGCTACATCTACGCGCGCATGCCCGAGCGCTATACCGAGGCCAAGGACTTCCTGCTCGCCAACATGTACGAAGAAGAGATCGGTGGCGACCGCCACACCGACCTGCTGATTCGCTTTGCCGAGGCCTGCGGCACGACCCGCGCGCGCGTCACCGACCCGGACAACATGTCGGCCACAACGCGCGGCCTGCAGAGCTGGTGCTATTCTGTCGCCATGCGCGAGGATCCGATCGTCGCAGTGGCGGGCCTGGTGGTCGGCCTGGAGTCGCAGGTGCCGTCGATCTATCGCAAGCAGACACCGACCCTGCGCGATAAATACAAATTCACAGACGCAGAGGTCGAGTTCTTCGACTTGCATATCGTCTCCGACGAGATTCACGGCGAGCGCGGCTACCAGATCGTGCTCGAGCATGCCGATACGGTCGATCTGCAGCAGCGCTGCCTGAAGATTTGCGAGATCGGCGCGCAGATGCGCTTGCTCTACACCACGGCGCTCTATTGGGACTACGTTGCTAAGGAGTTGCCGATCGAAGAACTTGAGGCCGTGGAGCGCAAGGTCGCCTGACGTGCCGAAGATCGTCCTCCATCGCGATGGCCAGACCTACGAAGGCGAGGTCAACGCGAACACCAATCTGGTGGTGATGGCGGGCATCAAGCGCTTTCCCTTTCCCCACCTGCGTTATGGGTGTGGGATGGGGAAATGCGCCAAATGCGCTTGTCGCGTCATCAAGGGTGCCGAGCATCTGCCTCCGCCCAACTGGAAGGAGCAGGAGCGGCTCGGCCCGCGGCTGGAGGAAGGCTATCGCCTGATCTGCCAGCTTTGGGTCAACGAAGACGTCGAGCTGTTTCAGGACGCGACCCCGATCAAGCCGATATTGGCGGCTGCGGCGCCTTGACTGAAAGGCCGCCGGGTCGCCGAGAATGAGAGGGACTGCCGTGTACATCATCCTCACCAGCAAGCCCGGTCAGTTCAAGACCGAGATCGTGGGCGGCCTGCGGCCGCTCGAG
>JANLJK010000373.1 GCA_029255525.1 Pseudolabrys sp. | reverse complement strand
GTCAGAAAATTTCGGGCCTATCGATTCTGCTTGACGAACTTTCGTTATGCAGCCCGCCAGAGCCTCAGCCGCAACGCTTTCTCGCACACGGCTACTTCCCAAAACGAACAGAAATCTTATCGCGAAGATAATGACTTATCCCCGATGGTTTGTGGGGACCGCAGAATCGTGACACTGGATCGCCGTTACCGCCACATGCGCTAAAAAATATTTAATCGCCGCGACGCGCTCGCAAAATCCAACTCAGGCTCAGATTCTCCACGTCTCATCAAAGATTTGGAATTGTCGACGGACGATTACGCTGCAAGGCACACACGCTCACGACGACATGCACGTGTCATCAACGTACAAAGGCGTTGCCCGCTCACTTCGCTCGTGTATCTTCATTCGGCGCACGGACTTCTCCGGTGCGCACCACAGAAAAAGGTTCGGCGACACGCTCATCAGCGCATGAGAACGGCTTCAATTTGTCTGCGTACCAATATGAGCCAGTCACAGCGTGAGAGCAGTTGGATATGGATACCGATAGGGAGGACAGCGTAACGCGAAGTAAGTTTCGTTTGACGCGAAGTTCGATCTGACTGCCAAGAGCCAAGTACGACCGTAGATTTGGGCATCAGCCCGCAGAACATTCGAGGGGGATGACATGACAGGTGCAAGGACTATGTCGGTGACCCAAACCGATAGCATTGGATGTGATATGTCCGTTGCAAGTCCGTGTAGCCGCGTCTTCCTCTCCCATCCCTTCGCAGGTTCCTTCAGGCGGCCGCTTTCTGCGTCTACGCCGAGCATTCGAGGAGCCGCGTCGCCGCCTACGGGCTGAGACGCAACTTCCCTCGACCCGTGTGGACGTCAGTGGTCGGGCTGTTCGCCCGTCATGGCCCCACCGTCTCTAGATGAGATCATCGAGTGTGTTGTTGCGTCGCGTTTCCGGTGCGTCGACGGCCTAGCGCCGTCTGAGCCGGGGCCACCCGAGTTCGTTTCCACCAGTCAAGTCGGATAGAGTAGAAGACAATGTCGAACGCGGATCAGGATAGCTGGTCACGGGTAAAAGAGCGGTTGCGCGTGGAGGTCGGCGACGACGTCTACTCGAGCTGGTTCGCCCGCATGGACTTAGAAGCAATCGAAGAAGGCGCGGTGCGCCTTTCGGTACCGACCCGCTTCCTCAAGAGCTGGATCCAGTCGCATTACGCCGAAAAGGTCCTGGCCTGCTGGCAAGCGCAGGATACGCAGGTGGGACGCATCGAATTGATCGTGCGCTCGGCGGTGCTGCGCCAAGCCACGCCGGTAAAACCGAAGCCGGAACTGGCCCAATCTGCCGGCCACGACAGCGCCAATCGTTTCAACAGCAATGGCAACGGTCATCATCGCCCGGTCACGGTCGGCGATGCCGGCATGCATGAGGCGCTTGGCGGCTCGCCGCTCGATCCACGCCTGACCTTCGACAGCTTCGTCGTCGGCCGTTCGAACACTTTGGCGCATGCCGCCGCCAAGCAGGTCGCAATCGCGCGTCGCACCGACCCGGTGATGTTCAACCCCTTGTACATCCACGCCGGTGTCGGCCTCGGCAAGACGCATCTCTTGCAGGCCATCACCTGGGCGGGCAATGCCGCGGGCGAGCGCAAGGTGCTCTATCTCACCGCCGAGAAGTTCATGTACGGCTTCGTGTCGGCAATCCGCACGCAGACAGCACTCGCCTTCAAGGAAGCGCTGCGTGGTATCGGCGTGCTGGTGATCGACGACCTGCAGTTCCTGCAGGGCAAGTCGACGCAGGCCGAGTTCTGCCACACGCTCAATGCGCTGATCGACGCCGGCCGTCAGGTGATCATCGCCTCAGACCGTCCGCCCTCCGACCTCGAAAGCCTCGATGATCGCGTGCGCTCGCGCCTCGCCGGCGGCCTGGTGGTGGAGATGGGCACGCTCGGCGAAGAGCTGCGCCTGGAGATCCTCAAAGCCCGCGTGCTCGCCGCGCGCGCGCATCATCCGAGCTTCGACGTGCCGTTGCCGGTGCTGTCATACATCGCCAAGACAGTGACGCATAATGGCCGCGACCTCGAAGGCGCGCTCAACCGTCTGTTGGCGCACAACAAGCTCACCGGTCATCCGGTGACCCTGGAGATGGCCGAGCGCGAAGTGCGCGACCTCATCCGTCCGCAGGAGCCCAAGCGCGTCAAGATCGAGGACATCCAGCGCATCGTCGCGCGCCAGTACAATGTGAGCCGCTCCGACCTTTTGTCATCGCGGCGCACCGCCAACGTGGTGCGCCCTAGACAGGTGGCGATGTATCTCGCCAAGACCCTGACCCTGCGCTCGCTGCCCGAGATCGGCCGGCGCTTCGGCGGCCGCGACCACACCACGGTGCTGCACGCGGTGCGCAAGATCGAGGGCCTGGTCGGTGCCGACATGGCGCTGGCGGAGGAGATCGAGATCCTGAAGCGGCAGTTGCAGGAGTAGAGTTGGCGGCACCGCCTATCAACGTCATGCCCGGCCTTGTGCCGGGCATCCACGTCTGGGGGCGGCCGCACAAGCAAGACGTGGATGGCCGGGACAAGCCCAGCCATGATGGTTTCAGAGCCCCCTGCCCACCCCCGCGCGGGAAGAAGCCCTGTGGACGCCCTGGGGATATGAGCGGGGAGCAAAAACGCGCCCTTGCGCATTTGCCGCGCTCTTGCCACCTTTGCCCCCCGGCCCTCGCATTCCGCGACTGGTCGGCTTGGCGTCATGCCCGATTTCCGGGCGCGTATTCCGGCGCCGAAGCGGGTCTTCCATGAAAGTCACTGTAGAGCGTGCAGAGCTGCTGAAATCGCTGGGCCACGTCCACCGCGTGGTCGAACGGCGCAATACCATCCCGATTCTCGCCAACGTGCTGATCAAGGCCGATAAAGGCGCGCTCAGCCTCAAGGCGACCGACCTCGACCTCGAAGTCACCGACACCACGGCGGCCGAGGTCTCCCCCGGCGGCGCCACCACCGTGCCGGCGCACATGTTCTACGACATCGTGCGCAAACTGCCGGACGGCTCGCAGATCGTCATCGAAGGCTCCGGCGACCGCGCCGTGCTCTCCATCCGTGCGGGGCGCTCGCGCTTCACGCTGCAGACGCTGCCGGAGAGCGACTTCCCCGATCTCGCCGCCGGCGACATGACGCATTCGTTCAAACTGCCGGCAGGCGACCTCAAGCGGCTGATCGACAAGACGCAGTTCGCGATCTCAACGGAAGAGACGCGCTATTATCTCAACGGCATCTATCTGCACACGGCGACCACCGGCAAAACCACGACCTTGCGCGCGGTGGCGACCGACGGCCACCGGCTGGCGCAAGTCGAGCTGCCGCTGCCCGAGGGCGCGGCCGGCATGCCGGGCATCATCGTGCCGCGCAAGACCGTCGGCGAAGTGCAGCGGTTGATCGAGAGCGGCGAAGGCGAAATTGGCATCGAATTGTCGGCCGGCAAGATCCGCTTCACCATCGGCCATATCGTGCTGACGTCGAAGCTGATCGACGGCACCTTCCCGGATTACGGGCGGGTGATCCCGGCCAACAACGACAAGAGCCTGATCGTCGACAAGAAGGACTTCGAGGCGGCGGTCGACCGCGTCTCAACCGTGTCGAGCGAGCGCGGCCGCGCCGTGAAGCTGTCGATCACCGGCGGCCGGCTGGTCTTGTCGGTGACCAATCCGGATTCAGGCAGCGCCACCGAAGAGATCGAGGTCGACTACGATAGCGAACCGCTCGATATCGGCTTCAACTCGCGTTATCTGCTCGACATCGCCGCGCAGATCGAAGGCGAGGTGGCGGTGTTGAAGCTCGCCGATCCCGGCTCACCGACCTTGATCCAGGACCGCGACGCCAAGGGCGCGCTCTACGTGCTGATGCCGATGCGGGTGTGATTTTCTGTCATTCCGGGCGAGCGGCCGCAGGCTGCGAGACCCGGAATCCAGTAGCCCCGGTCTTCCTGCTGTTGCACGGCACCTCTCGAGAGGGCAGTGGTTACTGGATTCCGGCTCTCACTCGCTACCGCTCGTTCGGCCGGAATGACAGAAGAGAATGACCGCCGCCTTCATCCGTCGCCTGACGCTGACCAATTTCCGCAGCTATCATGCCGCGCAGGTGACGCTCGACCGCGCCGGACCGGTGGTGCTCACCGGCGCGAACGGCGCCGGCAAGACCAACATGATCGAGGCGATCTCGCTGCTGGCGCCGGGCCGCGGTTTGCGCCGCGCCACCATGGACGAGCTCGCCTTCACCGAAGGCGACGGCGCCTGGGCGGTGAATGCCGAGATCGAGGGCATGCTCGGCCTCGCCACGCTCGGCACTGGCATCGATCCGCCGATCGGCGAGGATGGCAGCACCACGCGGCGCTGCCGCATCGATCGTGAGGCGGTCTCCTCCGCCACCGCCTTCGCCGATCATCTGCGCGTCGTATGGCTGACACCGTCGATGGACCCTCTGTTCAACGGTCCGGCCTCCGAACGGCGGCGCTTCCTCGATCGTCTCGTGCTTGCCGTCGATGCGCAGCACGCCAGCCGCGTCTCGGCGCTCGAGCGTTCTTTACGCTCGCGCAACCGCCTCCTGGAGACGCCCAACAGCGATCCGCATTGGCTCGACGCCATCGAGCACGAAACAGCGGAAGTGGCCGTCGCGGTCGCGGCCGCGCGCGCGGAAACGGTGAGCCGCTTGTCCGGTGCGCTTGCTGCGGCGCGCGATGACTCGCCCGCCTTTCCGCATGCCGAAATCAGGCTCGAAGGCTGGCTGGAGCAGCAATTACCGCTCTCCAGCGCGATCGAGGTCGAGGATCGCTATCGCGCGCTGCTCAGGGAGAACCGCGCGCGCGACGCCGCCGCCGGCCGTACCCTGGAAGGGCCGCACCGCTCCGATCTCGCTGTCACGCATGCGAGCAAAGGTGTGCCGGCCGCCAATGCCTCCACCGGGGAACAGAAAGCGCTGCTGATCCGGCTGGTGTTGGCGCATGCGCGGCTGATCAAGGAAATGACCGGCTACGCGCCGCTGTTGCTGCTCGACGAAGTCATCGCGCATCTCGATCCCGCCCGGCGCATCGCGCTTTACGACGCACTGACAGCGCTTGGCGCGCAGGTCTGGATGACCGGCGCCGATCCCGCCGCCTTCGGCGACATCATGGATCGCGCGCAAGTGCTCCTCGTGCAGAGCGGCCGCGTGGAGCCCGTTGCAGGTCCGCGCTGACGCGCACCGGCACCCCAATCGAGAGATATTGAAGACGGCCCGACAGGAACCATCAGCCCCAGCATCTCTTTATATCCTATAGGCGGTGTCATGCGCTGCCTTCGGCAAGGACAAGCGGGAGCAGGAGCGTGGGTGACGACAATGGCGACGAACGCGGCAACGGATCGGATGAAGCACGACCTGCGTCGTACCCTCGATTGCATGCGCCATGATCTCAGCCGCGTGGAGATTCTGACCGCCGCGCTGGCCGCTTTCGCGCGGCCGGTTCCGGACTACGAGCCGGCCTTCCAACACCTGCGCCACACGCCGCTGACCGCGCACGAGATGGAACCGCAGTCCGCGGAGAACTGACGACCGTCGACGCGGCGTGTCGCGGGTTAAGCGCGCTGGCCTTACCCCTCGCCCAGCAACTGCCGGCGCTGGCGCTCGGACGCGTCCGAATAGCGCCGCAGGGCGTGCGCTTCGGTGAGCAGGCCGGTGACCTGCCGGCGCTCCAGTGAGTCCACCACCGCCAGGGCTTCCGCCTCGAAGCGCTCGTAAGCCGAGATCGCTTCCTGCGCCGTCATCTGCGGCAGCAGCATATGGTCTTGATGGTGCAGGATGTCGCGGATGGAGCCGGTGGCGCCGAGCTCGGGCGCATGCGCCTCCGCCACCAGCACCATGCCGGCATAGCGGCCGTCCTGGTCGACGGCGATGACCTGGTTGGTCGAACCGATCGGGAAGGCTTCGCGGAAGGCGGAGATGGGCGTCTCCACCGGCGTCGTGCGCACGTCGGCGCGCATCATCTGCCCGACGGTGAGATCGCGGATCCAGCCGACATCGGCGGCGCTGCGGATGGTTTCGCCGCGCAGGTGGAAGCGCCAGGTGGCGAAGGAGTAGCCGAAGAACTCGCGCGTCACTTGCATGGAGATGATCGCCGCGATCAGCACCGCGGTCGTCAGCCACAGGTCGCCGGTCGTCTCCAGTGCGATGAAGGTCATCGTCAACGGCGCGCCGATCACCGACACCGACAGCGCGCACAGGCCAATGATCGCATATGTATCGGCGTCGATCTGAAGGCCCGGCAGCAGCGCCGACAGGCCGCTGGCGAATAATTGGCCGCCGAGCGCACCGAGCAGCAGCGAGGCGAAAAACAGGCCGCCGCGAAAGCCGGAGCCGAGCGAGACGATCGAGGCCAGCGCCTTCAGCACGAAGATCAGGCCGACCAGCGCGACCGGCAGCTTCAAGATACCGGTCAGATGCAGCGCGCCATGACCGGAGGACATGACCTGGGGCGTTACCAAGGCCATCAAGCCGACCAGCACACCGCCGATCGCCGGGCGGAACTGCGGCGCCACGCGCAGGCGTATGTAGAGCTGCTCGCAGGCTGCGACACCGCGCATCACGGCAATGCCGAAAATGGCCGCCAGGAGGCCGACGCCGGCGGCGATGATGAGGTCGCGCACGCCGATAACGGAAACGGCGGAAGCCTCGATGCCGAGCTGAAGCGGCGTGAACACACGGGCGGTGAGATAGCCGACCATCGACGCCACGCCGACCGGCGCCAGACTGGCGATCGAATAGGTGCCGATGATCAACTCGAAGGCATAGAAGGCGCCACCGAGCGGAGCGCCGAAGGCCCCGGCAATGGCCGCCGCGGCACCGCAGCCGACCAGCACGCGCATGTCGCTGCGGCGCAGGCGGAACGCGCGGCCGAAACCGGAGGCAATGCCGCTGGCGAGCTGGGTGTAGCCGGCCTCCAGGCCGACCGAGGCGCCGATGCCGCTCGACCAGACGGTCTGAGCCGCCACAATCAGGCTGCCGCGGATCGACATGCGGCCCCCGTGCAGGGCGTTGGCTTCGACGGGGTCAACCTCGGTGCCACGCTTGCGCGTTACGTAAGCGGAGACCGCCCCGAACAGCAGGCCGCCAAGGGTCGGCACCAGCAGCGCGTAGAGCGGATTGATGGAAATCTGACCCGACAGCCGTTCACCCGGCGCGATGCCGAAGAACAGCGTGTGCATGAGGCCCACCGCCTCGCCCATGCCGGCGACCACGAGGCCGCCGACGGCACCGACCGCAGCCGCCAAGGCAATGATGCTCGATTCCCGCGCGCGGACGATCGCACGCAGGCGATGCGGAACTTCAAATTGCCGGCGGGGCCGAAGGGCGGAAGCGGGGCTGAACCAACGCATGGCACGCTGAACGAATGGGCAGGCGCAAGTGCCTTGCTTAGAGGCCAATTGACGGCCATGCGCAAGCAAAAGGCGGATGAAGACAGCAAGGCATCAAGGCCAAACGCACGTCGACGCCATGTGGCTCCGGCGCGGTTTGCCGTAGCCCGAATCAGGCCTTTTACCCTGCCCCAAAAACCTTGAAAAAGGCCTTTTCTATCAACATATTATGGGCGCTGACTTCCCCCTGTACGCGACCCGTTTTTCGTGTCACACAAACTGGTCAATCCGACTCATTTTCTGCCCGCCTTTGAAGGTGCCGCCGATGGCTGAACCGGCCCGCAATATCCCGTCCGACGCAAGCGACTACGGCGCCGAGTCGATCAAGGTCCTCAAGGGCCTTGATGCCGTGCGCAAGCGTCCGGGCATGTATATCGGCGACACCGACGACGGCTCGGGCCTGCACCACATGGTGTACGAGGCGGTCGATAACGGCATCGACGAAGCGCTCGCCGGTCACGCCACCGAAGTATCGGTCACGCTCAATCCCGACGGTTCGTGCACCGTGTACGACAACGGCCGCGGCATTCCGACCGGGATGCATTCGGAAGGCGTATCGACACCTGAAGTCGTGATGACGCAGCTGCACGCCGGCGGCAAATTCGACCAGAACTCCTACAAGGTGTCCGGCGGACTGCATGGCGTCGGCGTGTCCGTCGTCAACGCGCTGTCCACTTGGCTCAAGCTGAGAATCTGGCGCGACGGCAAAGAACACTTCATCGAATTTCATGACGGCGTTACAGTTGCGCCGCTGAAGGAAATCGGCCCCTCAGAGGGCAAGCGCGGCACGGAAGTGACCTTCCTGCCCTCCCCCGAAACCTTCACCATGGTGGAGTTCGACTTCGCCACGCTCGAGCACCGCCTGCGTGAGCTCGCCTTCCTGAATTCCGGCGTCACCATCGTACTGTCCGACAACCGTCACGCCGTCGAGAAGCGCGAGGAGATGCGCTACGAAGGCGGCGTCGAGGCTTTCGTGAAGTATCTCGATCGCAGCAAGACCGCGCTGATCGCCGAACCGATCATGCTCAAGGCCGAGCGCGACGGCATCACCGTCGAATGCGCGATGTGGTGGAACGACGGCTACCACGAGAGCGTGCTCTGCTTCACCAACAACATTCCGCAGCGCGACGGCGGCACCCATCTCGCCGGCTTCCGCGGCGCGCTGACACGCCAGATCACGCAATATGCCGAGAAAGCCGGCTCCTCGAAGAAGGAGAAAGTCGCGCTGACCGGTGACGACTGCCGCGAAGGCTTGACGGCGGTACTGTCGGTGAAAGTGCCGGACCCGAAGTTCTCGTCGCAGACCAAGGACAAGCTGGTGTCCTCGGAAGTGCGGCCGGTGGTCGAGAACGTCGTGAACCAGACGCTGAGCGACTGGTTCGAGACGCACCCGCAGGAAGCCCGCGTCATCGTCGGCAAGGTGGTGGAAGCCGCCGCCGCGCGCGAAGCCGCGCGCAAGGCGCGCGAACTGACCCGCCGCAAGGGCGCGCTCGACATCTCGTCGCTGCCGGGCAAGCTCGCCGACTGTCAGGAGCGCGACCCCGCCAAGTCCGAACTGTTCATCGTCGAGGGCGACTCGGCCGGCGGCTCCGCCAAGCAGGGCCGCAACCGCGAATTCCAGGCCGTGCTGCCGCTGCGCGGCAAGATCTTGAACGTCGAGCGCGCGCGCTTCGACAAGATGCTGTCGAGCCAGGAAATCGGCACGTTGATCACCGCCCTCGGCACCGGCATCGGCCGCGACGAGTTCAACCCCGACAAGCTGCGCTATCACAAGATCATCATCATGACGGACGCGGACGTGGACGGCTCCCACATCCGCACGCTGCTGTTGACCTTCTTCTTCCGGCAGATGGAAGAGCTGATCAAGCGCGGCCACATCTACATCGCGCAGCCGCCGCTCTATAAGGTGAACCGCGGCAAGTCCGAGCAATATCTCAAGGACGAGCGCGCGCTTGAGGACTACCTGATCTCGACCGGCGTCGAGGAGGCGGTGTTGCGCCTCGCCTCGGGCGAAGAACGGGGCGGCCGCGACCTGCAGGCGCTCGTCGAGGAAGCCCGCGCCATTCGTAACGTCCTGTCTGGGCTGCACAGCCGCTATAACCGGCAAGTGGTCGAGCAGGCCGCGATCCTCGGCGTGCTCAACGCCGAGATCTTTGGCGATGCCGCCAAGGCCAAGGCCGCCGCGCCCTTCATTGCCAAACGTCTCAACGTGCTGGCGGAAGAGACCGAGCGCGGCTGGGAAGGCGAGTTCAGCGAAGAAGTCGGCTTCACCTTCACGCGGACTGTGCGCGGCGTGAAAAGCGTCGCCATCATCGACCATGCGCTGCTCGGCTCCGCCGATGCGCGCAAGCTCGACGAATACGCGATCTCGCTGCAGAAGGTTTACGAGAAGCCGGGCGCGTTGCGGCGCAAGGACGAAACCTGGCCGATTCACGGGCCGGTCGGCCTGTTCGAGGCGATCACCGGCGCCGGCCGCAAGGGCATCTCGATGCAGCGCTACAAAGGGCTGGGCGAGATGAACCCCGAGCAGTTGTGGGAGACCACTCTCGACATCAATGCGCGCTCGCTGTTGCAGGTGCGCGTGAAGGAAGTCGACGAGGCCAATATGCTGTTCGACCAGCTTATGGGCGACTTGGTCGAGCCGCGCCGGCAGTTCATCCAGGACAACGCGCTGGCGGCGAGCGTCGACGTTTAAGCGCGCGCTATTCGCCACCATCGTCATTCCGGACGCCGCGTTGCGGCGATCCGGAATCCGGAAACATTGATCTCCGTCGTGTTTCTGGATTCCGGGTTCGCGAGCTGCGCTCGCGCCCTGGAATGACGGGGGCTAAAACGAATACTCCAGCCCGAACGTGAACCCTTGAAAGAGCACGTTCGAGCCGGTGTTCACGCCGCGCGCGCTCACAACACCCAACGCGGACGTATGCGTCTCCTCGATCTGCGCCGGCGCCAAGGCAACACCGGCAAGCCATAGCGCTTCGTAGCCTGCCTTCAGCGCCAGATCCTTTCTGAGTTGATATTTCAACTGGAGGCTGCCTTCGCCGACAAAGGCGAGGCGGTTCACCGTGGCCGAGGCCGGATAGACGATCTTCTCGAGACTGACGCCGGTCACCTGCGAGGCAATGTTGTCGAAGAGACCGGCCTTCAGCACGCCATCAAGCGAGAAGCGGTCCAGCTCCAGGATATTTCCCGCCACACCGACTTGAACACCATAGAGGTTATTCGTCGCGCTTGTCGTCCAGAAGGGCGGGTAATCTCCTGCCGTCCCGCCTGGGAAAATTTGAAAAATATTACAAGTCTTGCACGTCTGTTTCCATAACGGCGCGGTCATATCCGGGGGAGTCAGCGTCCCGACGAGCTTGTCATTCAGTTGCAGCCAACGGACGCCGGCCAGGACGGTAACGCGGCTTGAGAGATCCCGCCGTGCGTTGATCTCGGCACTATAGAGATTGGTGGAGGACGTCCACGTCATTCCCTGATAGGCGAAATCCTGGGTTTGCCAGAACGCGCCGGGAGCGCGCATCACCAGCCAATCCGCCGGACTGTCGGGCCCAGTGGTATTACTGGCGCTCTGCGTGAAGATATTGAAATACGATATTTCCAGGCCGTAGCCGGACTCGGCGCGGTATGTGAGGCCTATCTTCGGTCCAGCCGCAAAGCCTTGTTGGAACTCATTGCTGTTGAAGGCTTCGACGCCGGGGGTCGTATACGTCGTGAGAAACGGCACGGTACCCGGCACGCGCTCGACGAGCGTCTGATTTGCGCCGCCTGTGCGCGCCAAGACGATGGCCTCGATTGAGAGAGTCCATCGTGGCGCGCTCTCCGACGCGCCGGCCGACGCGGCTATCGGCAGAAAAAACGTTCCGAGCAGCGTAGCGAGAAAGCAGGCGACGACGGACCGGCGGCCATAACGAGGCGATCGAGTACACGTTCGCACGGTTTCGCCCCAGGCGAGAGCGGCACGGCGCCAGGAATGCCGCATCGTAACGTCGTGGGATGCGCGGTGGAGGTGCGAACGTCCGGCCTGATGCGGGAATTTTCCGCACAAACGAGCGCTCTGCGGTCCAGCCGCCGGCACATCGCCGCCCCTTCGGGCGGCGTTTTCGTTTTTGGCGTGCGCTAAGCTGGCTCAGCGATAATACTCATAGCCGCCCTGCCAGCGCGGCGGGGGCGGCGGAACCTCGATGTAGTTCACCGAAGCCGGCGGCAGGTCGACGTAGCGCACCGGGCGCGGCCGGTAATCGACGTAGCGCGGCTGCGGCGGCACATAGACCTCGGTATAGCTCGCCGGCCGGCCGTAGTAGCCCTCACGCCAGGGCCGAGGTCCACAGCATTCGTACCCGTAGCGTCGCACCGGCGCGACGCGGACGTATCGAACCGTGCGGACGATACGAACTACTTTCCGATAACAGCAGTCGCTCCTGTAGCCGACATCGGCGACACGGCTCGGATAGTAGCCACCGTAATATTCACCGGCCTGGGCCGACCCGACGAAGGCGCCGAAAGCCAGCGCAACGCTCGTCAACAAAGCAGCAAGGGCTGTACGCATGACACACTCCTTGACCACGCAACGTGAAGCTCAAAGAAATTATGGTTAATAAAATTAACCATAATTTTTACGGGCAGGTGGTATCAAGGACCGCAAATGGCATGAAATCCGCGCGTTTGAGGTAATAAATTACAGCAACGTGCCTGAATGCGCGTGTTTTACCGCCCACTACGACGTCAGCGTCCGGCCGATCATCAGGCCGATGATCAGCGCGCCGAGGAACAGGACCAGGAAAATCCCGAACAGCCATTGCGCGATGGTGGCTGACGCGGCCTCGACATCGGTGAAGCCGAAGATGCCGGCGACGATCGCGATAATCAGAAAGACAACAGCCCATTTCAGCATTGTCGGCTCCTCGAACGTCTCAGGTGTCGCACATTAACGACACAAAGGCGGCCGCAGTTCCATCATGACGTGAGGCACACGTTGTCCGCTGTGGTGGCGTAGGGCATGTAAACAGTCCGCCGTCAGCTTGATGTTGGCGCAGAGGTTGCTCTCCGGCGACTTGTCGCTTTGGCGCTCTTATTTTTCTTCGACGCTCTTGTCGCTTCGACGCGCATAGGCTGACGGCGCGCGCCGCAAAACAAAACGGCCGGCACGATGGCCGGCCGTCAGCGGTGCATTGGGTCGCGATATCTCAGCTTGCGCCCGCCGACCAGCTGCCGTGCTCCATGCGCCGCCGCCATGCGGTCTGGCGCAGGCCGAGCAGACGGTGCGCGGTGACACGGGCTTCGGCGCGCGTGCCGACCGCACAGGTGCGGTATTCGAGATCGGCGACGTGCGATACCAGCGGCTGCTTGCGGAACAGGCGGGCGAAAGTGCCGGCGCCGCCATTCAGTTTCAGATCGGCGAGTGCATTGGCGACGTTGGCGGTGTGACCAAACGCGATGACGCGGCCGGTCAGCGTATGCCGCACCTCGTACACGCCAGGGCCCAGGGGTGCGTCGACATGCTCGCCGCTCTCCATGTCGGGAAAGCGCTTCCAACCGCTCCAGGTTTGCATCGTCGATCCTCACGCGCGGCGTTACACAGATCAGGCCGTTAAACGGCCTGCACAAACGCGAATGCGATGGATTCGTTCCGCACGCGCCCTCAGGACCCATGCGTATTACACATATTAACTATGTTGATTGAGCGAGATCAATCCGGGCCCGCGCCGACCGCCCGGATTCCCGTCAACGCCCTGGCAATACGAGGATTTTCGGCTTGGTCGGCAGGCTGCCCTTGGACACCACGACGGACGGAACCTCGGCGACCTCAACGTCCCACTCCTGCCGGACGCGGCTGAGGAACCGGTCGAGCGTGTAGGCACTAAAATAGTGCATCGGGATCAAGAGCGGCGCCTTCAGCGACTTGAGCACCTCGATCATGCCTTCGAGGTCGAGCGTGTAGCTGCCGTCGACCGGCACGAACACGACATCGACGCGGCCGATCTCGTTGAGCTGCTGTTGCGTCAGCGTGTGATGCAGATGACCGAGATGCGCGATGCACAGACTCGCCACTTCGAACACGAAGATCGAATTGCCGTGCCGCTCGGTGCCGCCATCATAAGAGCGGATGTTGGTCGGCACGTTGCGCACGCGCACATCTTTATAGGAGACATCGACACGCGCCGGCTTCTGGTCTTCAGCCCAACCGCGCAGCACGTATTTGATGCCCGGGTCGGGACTGTTGGTGTAGTGCGTCGAATGCGCGTGGTTCATCGTGACAATGTCGGGCAGCACCGGCGGCCGGACATAGTCGTTGTAATCGGTGGCGATGCGGACGAGTTGCGGGCTTTCGACCAGGAAGGTCGAATGCCCGATATAGCTGACGCGCACCTGATCGCGCTCCAGCGCGGCAAGCCGCATCGACGCCGGCAGGAACAGCGGTGAGCGCGTGGCGATCAGCCCCGGGCAACTCTCCGTCATCTCAGGCTTAGGCTGTGCTGGGGCCGCGCCTTGCGCGCCGGCCGCGCTCACGGCGCCCATCAGCGCGCCGACCACCGCAACGACTTTCAGAAACGTGCCGCTCATCGCAACGACCCACCGCTCAAGCCGCGCAAAATCTGACACGGTTCGGCGGGCGCGGCTACGGGTGGTCACGCACAAATGAAAAGCGGCGCCAACCGGGCGCCGCTTTGCCGCACTTCTGTGCAGCGATGCTATTCGAAATAGCTGCGATCACGCGCGGAGACGATCAGTCCGCGCGGCGTGACCACGATCCAGCGGCCGTCCTGGCGCTTGATCTGTTCGACCGGGCCTAAACCCGGCAGCGGCGCACCGGGCACCACCTGATAGATTTCGCCGTGGCCCTGCACGTAGACATAGCCGTCGCGGGTGTCGCGGATCGACCAGTCGGGCACCACAGTCGGACGCGGCGGTTCCGCCGAGGCAACCCTCGCCGGGCGCGGTGTCGGCAAAGGCGTCGCCGCTGGCGCAGCGGCGGTGGTCTGCGGCGCGGAAATCGAGCCGGTGATCTCGGCGGCGTCACGGCTGAGCTTTTCGGTGAGCTTCTCGCTCATCTTGGCGATCTGCGTCGTCGCCGCTTTGTTGGCAGCTTCGAGATTGGTCTTCAGCGTGCCGATCTCTTTGTTGAGCTTGGCGAGCGACTGCTGCATCGCCTTGCGGTCTTCGAGCGCGGCGGTGTCGACGCGCGGCGCGTCCGGCTTCTTGAAGCCGCCGTTGGCGGCAAAACCGGCCAGCCCGCCGACCGCGGCGGCGAACACCACCGAGGCGGCCATCGTGGCATAAAGCTTATGGCGCGCGCGCAGGCGGAACGATTTCTTGGTCGAGGCATCCGGCGCGATCGGCGAATCCACCACCGGTTCGGCAAAAGGCACCACGGACATCGATGGCGCCAGCGCCGGCGTCTTCTCAGTCTCGGCCGCGCTGTCAGGCTCGACAGGAGAGATCGACGGCGAGTCCACCGTCGGCAATTCGCTCTTGGCGTCCGGCTTGCCTTCGGGCGTCGCCGATGCGTCGGCGCCGCTCTTCTCGGTCTCCTCGGCCATGGCCGTGGTCCTCGCAATTGGTTGTTCACCAATCGCTAACCATGTTTGGTTACCAAGTGGTTACCAAATGCTTGCCGGGGCCGCGGGCCGCGACCATAGGAGGCCGCTGTAAGACCTTGCAGCCACCTTTCACCGGGCGGCGGACCACCGGTCTGCGTGAGATGCCAAGGGGGCGACGCCTTTGGCTCTCACGCCGAAGGTTTTCCTCCCAAAACAATCCGTCATTCCGGGACGCGCAGAAGGCGCCCTACCTCTTGCCGTCATCCTGAGGTGCGCGGCCGTAAGGCCGAGCCTCGAAGGATGACAGGCACGGGCCGTTTGCATCGCGCCATAAAAAGGAAGGGCGAAGGGCAAGTTGTGGCGTACTAGAACGCCAAGCCCGTCAAAGTCTGCGCGCCGTCAAAATCTTAAGGCGCGATGAAAAATTAGACCTTCCGCGGCAAATCAACCTGCATTTGCGTTAGTTGGCGCGTCGTCGCAGCGTCACCGGTACTTCCACCAAAGCCAATGATCGCAAATGACGGGTCGGAAGCCGTCTGGATGTAAGGCAGGCACCCGGCGCTGTTAGAATCCAGCGGGTTCGGGACGCCGGCCGTTGCGCGATACACACGGCTCGAGTCAGACGTGTCTGTCATGGCAACTTTCTCCACCCTTCGAACGTCCGTTGATCGGAAACGCCAGAAGGGATCCCAGGATTCAACGTCAATGTGCCTTCCGAAACGTAGCCATAGCTTCCTTCGGAACTCTCGATCAAGCCGCGAGTCAACTTGTAAGAATTCTGCGGCTGGCCGGCAAGAATGGCTTGCGCCGAGAACGGCTCGAAAGTCTTAAGCTCATCTGCATAGGACTTATTGATTTGGGTTAATAGTTGGTAAAGTGCAGCACTCGGCTTCTCAATCTTTAGTCCCAGTTCATCCGCCATACGCCTATTGATGGTATAGTCGTGACTTCCAGAATCCGAGCAGAGAAGATCAATAATCTTCGTTTGCTGCTCTGGGTCGGTAACTTGGCCCCCAATCAGCTTACCTGCCATCGCGCGGATTTGTCCGCCAAGTCGGAAAATCTCACCCAAGACAATTGGATGAATCTGGCGCGCTAGGTCTACCCAGATATGGGCCAGCGCCGCAGAATCCTTGATATCCTTTTTGACCTCATCCAGGTATCCGCGAACGGCCTCGGCGCTGATCGGCACACGGACTTTCTGACCGGTCGCGAGTTCGACTTCGGGAGAAAGTGGATGATTGTCGAGGCTTGGGTCTATCGGACCAAGGGCCGCCTGCTTGCTCATAACGATCCGATCAGCTCCGAGCGCCATTAAGGTACCGGCACTCATAGCCTTGGTCGGAACTATGACCTCGAGCTCATCAGTAAAAGATCGGATTAAGTTGATGAGACGCCAAGCCGCTGATGTTTGACCACCAAGCGTATCAATGATGAGCGAGATCTTCTTGGTTGGACCGATCGCATCAAGCAGAGACACGAACGGCCCAACCGCGTCGGCCGCAATCTGCGTCTGCCAACCGACCCGCTCCCCAGTGACGAGCGCCAGAATTAGCGTTTTCCGCTCAGCTTCAATCTGCTTGTAGATTGGCTGCCTTGTAGCGTGGTCCACTACAATTACCCGTGCCCGACCCCGAATCGTTGTTGTTTAATACACGCGAAGGTGGCGGCGCAAGGTTCTTCGCCCAAAACCTTGGGGATCAGGTCCAAGTTGATCAGCCAAACGCAGGCACTTAACCCAACGAGATATGTCACACCGTCAGACCGTTCTCGGCCGCCAAGGCCTGCAACGACACCGCCGGCCGCGCGCCGATGTGCTGGATGACTTCGGCCGCCGCCAGGCCGCCGAGCTTGGCCGCCATGCGCAAATCCTTGCCGCGCGCCAGACCGACGAGGAAACCGGCCGCGAACAGATCGCCGGCACCGGTGACATCCGCCACCTGTTCGACCGGCGCGGCGGGCACCGATTCCACCTCGTCCCGGCTGATGACGACACAGCCCTTCTCGCTGCGCGTGACCACCGCGAGCTTCGCGTCGGCGCGCAATGCCCGCGCGCCGCTGTCGAAGTCCGCGGTCTCGTACAGGCTGCGCAGCTCATGTTCATTGGCGAAGACGATATCGACCGTGCCCTTGCGGATCAGGTCGAGGAATTCGCTACGATAGCGGTCGACGCAGAAAGCGTCCGACAAGGTCAACGCGACACTACGGCCGTTCTTGTGCGCGATAGCCGCCGCCTTGACGAAGGCTTCCTTGGCCAGCGGCGGATCCCACAGATAGCCTTCCAGATAGACCACTTCGGCGGCCGCGATCTGCGCCTCGTCGATGTCGCTCGGACGCAGGTCCTGCGCGGCGCCTAAGTAAGTGTTCATGGTGCGCTCGCCGTCGGGCGTCACCATGATGTAGCAGCGCGCGGTCGAGGGGCCGTCATTCGCCGGCTTGGTGTCGAAGGCGACGCGGATGGAACGGATGTCGTGCGCGAAGGCTCTGCCAAGCTCGTCGTCCTTGACCTTGCCGACAAAAGCGGCGCGGGCGCCGAAGCTCGCCACGCCGGCGATCGTATTGGCCGCTGAGCCGCCCGAGGCTTCCGTCGCCGGCCCCATGGCGGCGTAGATCGCCTGCGCGCGAGCCTCGTCGATCAGCGCCATAGTGCCTTTGTGCATGCCCTGCGCGACCAGGAAATCGTCCTCGGCGCGGGCGATGACGTCGACGATGGCGTTACCGATACCGAGCACGTCGTAGCGGGATGCGGTCATAAGGAATCCTCTGTTGAGCGGCGCGCACTATATCGATTGAAATTGCTGAGGCAATGTTGGGCAATGAGCGCGACCCACCCGCGTACCAAACACAACGGCCCGGGCGGAGGCCCATCCGATATTCTCCGTTCATTCCCGCGAAAGCGGGAATCCAGCGCGACTTCGATTTGTCCCTTTGGCCCCTGGATCCCCGCTTTTGCGGGGACGAGCGGGCGTGGGGCTGATGTCACCCCATAGAACGGCCGCTAGTGGACAGGCGGGAGCCGCTTCAGCACTTCGAGACTCCACCACAGGAAGTATCCACCGATCAGAATGCCGAGCCCAACCTTCACGAGTTGGATGATCAGTTCGTCTTTGCTCATCAAAATTCCGTCCGCTGAAGCGATTTGGATCATCTCGAACCACCTATAACGGAATCGCAGCGGCTTTGATATCGTAGGGCCCCGCGTGCCAGACCGGGTAGGCTCCGGCGCACATCCGGGGTTGCGCGGCAAACGCCATCATGCGATGTGGCCGCCACAGTCCCCTGAGGAGCGAGGCTATGGCGTTCAAAGAGCGCGTGTTTTCGGGCGTGCAGCCGACCGGCAACCTGCATCTCGGCAATTATCTCGGCGCGATCACCAAGTTCGTGGCGCTGCAGGACAACTACGACTGCATTTATTGCGTCGTCGACATGCACGCGATCACGGTCTGGCAGGACCCGAGCGAATTGGCGCGCGCCACGCGCGAGGTCACCGCGGCCTTCATCGCCTGCGGCATCGACCCGAAGAAGCACATCGTCTTCAACCAGAGCCAGGTCGCCGAGCACGCCGAGCTCGCCTGGGTGTTCAATTGCGTCGCGCGCCTCGGCTGGCTCAACCGCATGACCCAGTTCAAGGAGAAGGCCGGCAAAGACCGCGAGAACGTGTCGGTCGGTCTTTACGCCTATCCGAATCTGATGGCCGCCGACATTCTCGTCTACCGCGCCACGCATGTGCCGGTCGGCGAAGACCAGAAGCAGCATCTCGAACTGGCGCGCGACATCGCGCAGAAGTTCAACAACGACTATGCGCCGTCGATTCATGCGCACGGCTATGGCGAGATGTTCTTTCCGCAGCCCGAGCCGATCATCCAGGGCCCGGCCACGCGCGTGATGTCGTTGCGCGACGGCTCGAAGAAAATGTCGAAGTCGGAGCCGTCGGATTATTCGCGCATCAACCTGACCGATGACGCCGACGCCATCGCACAGAAGATCCGCAAGGCCAAGACCGATCCGGAGCCGCTGCCGAGCGAGGAGAAAGGCCTGGAACCGCGTCCCGAGGCCGACAACCTCGTCGGCATCTACGCCGCGCTCAACAACACCACCAAGGCGCAGGTGCTGAGCGAGTTCGGCGGCGGCCAGTTCTCGGCCTTCAAGTCGGCGCTGGTCGATCTCTCGGTCGCCAAGCTTGGGCCCATCGGCTCGGAAATGAAGAAGCTGGTGCAGGATCCGGTGTCGATCGATGCCATTCTGGCCGAAGGCTCCGATCGCGCCCGCGTCATCGCCGCCGATACCATGAAGGCGGTCAAGGACATCGTCGGCTTCGTCCGACGGTAAGTTGGTCATTCCGGGTTCGCGCGCTAAAGCTCGCGCCCCGGAATGGCTTGAGATGAGTGCCGGCCCGGCTTGTAAGCGCGGCGGGCGCCGTGCCACCATCCGTAACTTGTGCGTTCGCTCACGTCTCGTGAGCGGACGAAACGGGGACGACGGATGAGCATCAAGCGCCGCAGTTTCGAAGCCGGCCACAAGCGCAAATATCTCGTGATCATCGACGACACCGACGAATGCGACCGCGCGGTGTTCTGGGCGGCCAAGCGCGCCGGCCGCACCAAGTCGCAGATCGTCATGCTGCGCGTCATCGAGCCGGGCGACCGCAATCAGCAATGGCTCGGTGTCGCTGACATCATGAAGGCCGAGCAGATGGAAGAAGCCAATGCCGCGCTCGATAAATTCGCCGCGCGCGCGCATGAGATCGCCGAGATCAATCCCGACCGCGTCATCCGCGAAGGCGGTGCGGCCGAGGAGATCGTCAAGCTGATCGACGAGGACGCCGATATCGGCATCCTGGTGCTCGCCGCCGGTAACAGCAAAGACGGCCCCGGCCCTTTGGTCAGCCATCTCGCCAAGACTGCCGGCGATTTTCCCATTCCAGTGGCGATCGTACCGGGGCACCTCAACGACGAAGACCTTGAGGCGATGGCATAACAAATTGAAATCACTAAATTTTTCGGTGGTTGACCCGGACCTACGCAAACGCCATCTATCGGCTATAGTCATCTCGCCCACGGGCCTTGAACCCGCTTGAGGCA
>JANLJK010000372.1 GCA_029255525.1 Pseudolabrys sp. | reverse complement strand
CGCGAAGAGCAATTGATCCGCCGCGGCCGCTATGTCGAATTCAACCTGCTTTACGACCGCGGCACCATTTTCGGCCTGCGCACCGGCGGCAATGTCGATTCGATCCTGTCGTCGATGCCGCCCGTGGTGAAGTGGCCGTAAATCTTACTCGCCAGCGTGATCCAACTGTCATTGAAGCCGGCTAGGCTTTCTCCATCGCACTTAGGGAGGCAGTCATGACATTGGCGGCGGGAGATGTCGTTATCCTGAAATCCGGCGGTCATCCGATGACGGTGATTGCCGTCGAGGAAGACCAGGCGGATTGCATCTGGACGGGCGAAGAAGGCGATCTGTTCCGCGAAACAATCCCGACCATTGCGCTCGAAGTCGCGCGCGAGCTGGACGAGGACGCGGAAGAAGACGAAGCGGAAGAAGAAGAAACGGAAGCCGAAGAGGTGACCGTCAGCGTGCTCAGCCCGGCCTGACGAAAGCTAATCGGCGGTCGGCAGGCGGCGCATCGTGAATTCGATCTCGTCGCCCGGCAATTCACGCCAGCTTTCGATCTCGGTCATATAGGCCGCCTTCGGAAAGCGCGCGAACATCTCGCGCGCTTTCGCGCGCGCCGCCTCGCGCGGCAGCGCGAAGGTCTCCCGGCGGAACGAGTCGCGCGCCATTTTGCGGCGCTGACTCGTCCGCGCCAACCGCTGAGCCAGGTCCTGCGGGCGGTCGTGCGGCATGCACCATTCCTTCGCCGGCGATTCTTTAGAGGTTGGGTGGGCCTGGAGCCCTTTCAAGCGCTCGGCCCGCCGCGCTCACACCCTGCCCCTTGTGTACACCGACACTCCTAAAACACCGCGCTACCGTGCGGCACGATCATCTTACCATCAACAGTTGTAATTCCGCCACGTCCCTCGGAAATGCACCAAGAAACCACGCGATCAGGGCATTCCTGGATTGAGCCCGCCCCCCCTGCCCCGTAGCCTTTATCTACAGCGAAACTCTGGTGTTTAGGGCCGCAAACCAATCGCCGCTCGAAATTGAACAGCGCGTCGTGACCCATTCACGTCGGCAGCGTCAGGAGGATGAAATGCGTCGTTTCGTCGTTGCATTGCTGGGCACTACCGTTCTTGGTTTCGGCGCCGCGCAGGCTGCCGACATGCCGGTGAAGGCGCCGATCAAGGCCCCGCCGCCGATCGTCATGTACAATTGGACTGGTTGCTATATCGGCGGCCACGCCGGCGCCGGCTGGGCGCGTACCGAATTCACCAACACCGCAAACACCACGGCGTTCGGCGACCTCGGCCCCGGTGAAGGCTTCACGACGACGAAGAGCGGCTTTGTCGGCGGCGGCCAACTTGGCTGCAACTATCAGGTCAATCAGTGGGTCTTCGGCATCGAAGGCACGTTCGCCGGCTCCACCATCAAAGGCGACGTCGCGAACACGACCTTCGGCGCGGGCGATGACGTGTTCAACGTCAAGATCAACAGCATCGCCACGGTCACCGGCCGTCTCGGCTACGCCTTCAATAACTGGCTGCCTTACATCAAGGGCGGCTATGCCGGCGCCAACGTGAAATTCAGTGTCGATGACACGGTCGGCACGACAGGCTCCGGTAGCGAGACCAAGTGGCTGAGCGGATGGACGGTCGGCGGCGGTCTGGAATATGGCCTGACGCGCAACTGGATCCTGGGCATCGAGTACAATTACATCGACCTCGGGACGAAGAGCTACAACGTCGCCGGATCCGCGGCGGGCGTCTACACCTTCGACGTCAAGCCGCGCATCCACGAAGTGCTCGCGCGCGTCTCCTACAAGTTCTGGCCGTAACCGCGCTAGGGTTTCGGCGACCGATCCCGAGCGACGGCCGCGATCGCATCGATCGCGGCCGCATCGTTTGGAAACCCCGCCGCGATCCAGGCGGTTTCGGCGGCCTTGAGCACCGCACCGAGCGCCGGCCCCTGCGCCACACCGCGCGCGATGAAGTCGGCGCCTTTCAATGGGAAGAC
>JANLJK010000371.1:17575-20094 GCA_029255525.1 Pseudolabrys sp. | reverse complement strand
GTCAGCATGATGCTCGCGCTCGGCATAGCGCGCAACCTTCGCGCAGACGACACCAGCGGTGTAGTCGTTGTCCTTCGAACCGCGCACGCGGCCGATAGTGTGGTCGTCGATGAGCTCGACTTCGAGCGCGCAGGTCGAGGGGCAATCATGCGGACACGCCGAATAGCCGATGCGCTTGCCGCTGGAGGGCCGGACGGTCTGATTCATCCTGCTACTATAGGCGTCATTCCTGACGCCGCCCAAGTCGGCTTTTGCCGACTGCGGCACTCAAAATACTGATCTCGGGCGAGCCCGAGATCAGAAGCGGCGATCCGGCCGCCAGACAAACCCTCAATACCTGAGACTCTGAACTCTGGATTCCGGGTTCGCGGGCAAACGCCCGCGCCCCGGAATGACGAAGAGGCTTAGACTTCGCTCTCCACCGGCCGCTTCGAGCGCCGCCAGGTCCAGCCGACCACCAGCACCAGTACCGCGCCGATGGCCGCGGCCACATATTCGACCTTGTGCGCGACCTCCGGGCCGAACTTGGCGTTGAGGTAGCCGACCGACACCGGATCGGTGGCGATGACCTCGCCGACGATCCAACCGAGCAGCGCCGCGCCGGCCCAGATCAGGATCGGGAACCGGTCGAGCAACGACATGATCAGCGCCGCGCCCGCAACGATCAGCGGGATCGAGACGGCGAGGCCGATGACGAGCAGCGCCACATTGCCCTGCGCCGCGGCGGCGATGGCGATGACGTTGTCGAGGCTCATGATGATGTCGGCGATCGCGCCGATACGGACCGCCCGCCAGAGCTGATCGGCAGCCTCGCCGTGGCCGTCGTGGGAATCGTCAGGCACCAGGAGCTTGGCGGCGATGTAGAACAGCACCAAACCGCCGACGATCTTGAGGAACGGCAGCGTCATCAGCGATGCGACGACGACGGTGAACACGACGCGCATCAAAACGGCGACGCCGGCGCCGAGGACCATGCCCCACATGCGCTGACGGGGCGGCAGGCCACGGCACGCCATGGCGATCACCACCGCGTTGTCGCCCGACAACAGGATGTTGATCCACATGATCTTGGCGAGTGCGAACCAGAACTCTGCGTGGCCCATGTCGGTCCAGTCGGAGCTGAGCACGGACCACCAGCCATTGAGCACGTCCATCATCGAATTCCCAAGCCCCCCTCGCCCGCATCCGCCGCGCGGGCGGATCATCCAGAGCCCGCCGGCGCGAGCCCTGGTATTTTGTCGACCAGATTATAACCTAGACTACACTCTTTGCCAGGATGGGAAGCGGCCATTCGGCCGCTTCCCCCAGCGGCATCAGCCGACGATTTCGTTGCCGGAAAAGAACTGCGCGATTTCGATCGCCGCGTTCTCGGCCGAGTCCGAGCCGTGCACCGAGTTCTCGCCGATCGAGCGGGCATGCGCCTTGCGGATCGTGCCGGCGGCGGCCTTCGACGGATCGGTCGCGCCCATGACTTCGCGGTACTTGGCGATCGCGTTCTCGCCTTCGAGCACCTGCACGACCACCGGGCCGGAGGTCATGAAGTCGACCAGTTCGCCGAAGAACGGACGTTCTTTGTGCACGCCGTAGAATTGCTGCGCCTGCTCGCGGGTGATGCGCACGCGCTTCTGCCCGACAATACGCAGGCCCGCCTGCTCGATCATCGCATTGATGGCGCCGGTCAGGTTGCGCTCGGTCGCGTCGGGTTTCAGGATCGAAAAGGTGCGCTCGAGCGCCATCGGATCATCCTTCACTTATTTTGATTGGAATATTTACCGACATCATTGGAGTGCCAGTGTCGCGGCGGCTTATACCGGGGGGGCTTACGCGCGGCAAGATCGACGGCCGAAATCCGCCGTCCCGGGCTGCGGTCCCGTTTCGTTCGACCCCTTTGTACGCCCCTGGAGACTGGCTATGAAATCCCGCTACCAGATGTTCGCCGGCTACAACGCTTGGTGCAACGAGCGACTTTATGACGCTGCCGAAACGGTACCCGACACCGATTACCGCGCCGACCGCGGGGCCTTTTTCAAGTCGCTGCACGGCACCCTGAACCACCTCCTGGTCGCCGATCGGGTCTGGATGCGCCGCTTCACCGGCGTCGGCGAGCTGCCGCCGAGCCTGGATGCCATCCTCTATGACGACCTCCCTGCCCTGCGCGCCGCCCGGCGCACGCAAGACACGCTCATCAGCCGTTATATCGATGGCCTAAGCGAGACGGACCTCACCGGCACGCTGCGCTACCGTACCGTGACCAATCCGCAAACCATCGAGCAGCCGCTAGCACCAGCGCTCGATCATTTCTTCAACCACCAGACGCACCACCGCGGCCAGGCCCACGGCCTGCTCAGCGGCCTGATCGGCAACGACAAGACCCCGAGCTTCGATCTGATCCTCTATCAGCGGCAGACCGGCGTGGGCTTGAAGGCGATCACCTGATGTCATTCCGGGGCGCCGCGAAGCGGCGAGCCCGGAATCCAGCCAGGAGCACCGAGCCCGTTTCTGGATTCCGGGTCCCGCGC
>JANLJK010000371.1:0-17475 GCA_029255525.1 Pseudolabrys sp. | reverse complement strand
AGCCCGGAATCCAGCCAGGAGCACCGAGCCCGTTTCTGGATTCCGGGTCCCGCGCTACGCGCGGTCCCGGAATGACGACGATCCGCTTGCGCGGGAATGAACGGAGTGCTTGGAGAGCCCCTGGCCAAATAAAGTCCTCGGAAGGAAGCCGCCATGAGCACCAATCGTGTCCACCGCATTGCCGTCATCCCGGGCGACGGCATCGGCAAGGAAGTCGTCCCCGAAGGCGTGCGCGTCCTGGAAGCGGCGGCGAAGAAATTCGGCTTCAAGCTTCAGCTCGACGATTTCGATTTCGCCAGTTGCGACTACTACGAAAAGCACGGCCGCATGATGCCGGAGGACTGGAAGGAGAAGATCGGCACGCACGACGCCATCTTCTTCGGTGCCGTCGGCATGCCCAGCAAGGTGCCGGACCACATCTCGCTGTGGGGTTCGCTGATCCTGTTCCGCCGCGAGTTCGACCAGTACGTCAACCTGCGCCCGGTGCGGCTGATGCCGGGCGTGCCCTGCCCACTCGCCGGCCGCAAGCCCGGCGACATCGATTTCTGGGTCGTGCGCGAGAATACCGAGGGCGAATATTCGGCCATCGGCGGCAAGATGTTTGCCGGCACCGAGCGTGAAGTCGTCGTGCAGGAGACGGTGATGAGCCGGGTCGGCGTCGACCGTGTGCTGAAGTTCGCCTTCGAGCTCGCCAAGTCCACGCCGAAGAAGCACCTGACGTCCGCCACCAAGTCGAACGGCATCGCCATCACCATGCCGTACTGGGACGAGCGCGTGAAGGAGATGGCCAAGCACTATCCGGACGTGACGTGGAACCAGTTCCACATCGACATCCTCACCGCACATTTCGTGATGAACCCGGACAAGTTCAACGTCGTGGTGGCATCGAACCTGTTCGGCGACATTCTGTCGGATCTCGGTCCGGCCTGTACCGGCACCATCGCCATCGCGCCGTCGGGCAACATCAATCCCGAGCGCAAATATCCGTCGGTGTTCGAGCCGGTGCACGGCTCGGCGCCGGATATCTACGGCTTGGGGATCGCCAATCCGATCGGCCAGATCTGGTCGGGCGCGATGATGCTCGACCATCTCGGCGAGCACGACGCCGCCAAGGCGATCGTTCAGGCGATCGAGACGGTGCTGGCGCAGGAGAAGCTGCGTACGCGCGATCTTAAAGGCCCGGCCAACACCGTCACCTGCGGCAAGGCGGTGGCCGAGGCGCTGGCGTAAGTCCGTCTCCGTTCGTCCCCGCGTAAGCGGGGATCCAGCGCTGGATTCCCGCTTACGCGGGAATGAGCGGAGTATGTAGCTACGCTAAGGTTGTCCGATACGGCGTGACTTTAGACTATGGCCGACACGGCCTTCTTGGAACATCCAAACGGAAGCTTTTTCCGCGTCTTCGAGAATTCCATAAACTTCGCAGATATCGACTTCCGGCGGAACGTCGATTGAGAACAGAATCCGCTCACCGAGACTAACCCGGATATTTGTTGCTTCAAGTCCACAATTCGCGGCCACCAGCGCTCTCAGATACTTATCCGCACCGACCTCATCCGGCTCAACAAGCACCATGTATGTCGAGTGGCCGTTGGTGCGATCAAGACCTTCGAATACTGGCGCTGACGTACCGCCATCACGAACCGCCCGCACGACGTCCATCTTGCTAACTGCCGTCGTGAAGAAGGGGATACTTCTAATAGAAAATTGCGTCCCGTCGATATCGTCGCTGACCGGCACCGCCCATAGCTCTTCTTTGGCACGCCCATGCCAATCGGCGTGATCCAAGGGAAATACTACCTTACAAAAATTCTCTTCCATCTAACCGAACCGCTCTTCCGAGACAGGGCGTGATCATTGTGTAGTCATTCTAACATTTTCGCCAGCCCATGATTTTTCCCGCTGCGTGACGTAGGGATTGCATCTGCACGCCTGCTCGGCCACAAGGCGCGCACCATGCTCGTGATTGACGACCTGACTGTCCGCATTGCCGGCCGCACCCTGATCGAAGACGCCTCCGCGCGCGTGCCTCCGGGCGCGCGTGTCGGCCTGGTCGGCCGCAACGGCACCGGCAAGTCGACCTTGTTCAACGTCATCACCGGCGATCTCGCCGCCGAGAGCGGCACGGTGGAGATCCCGCCGCGCTGGCGCATCGGTCGCCTCGCGCAGGAAGCGCCGAACGGTCCAGAGCCTTTGGTCGAGGTCGTGCTCAAGGCCGACCGCGAGCGCACCGCGCTTCTGGCCGAGGCGGAAACCGCCACCGACCCGCATCGCATCGCCGAGATCCAAACGCGCCTTGCCGACATCGACGCGCATTCGGCTCCGGCGCGCGCCGCCGCCATTCTCGCTGGCTTAGGCTTTTCCGCCGCCGATCAGTTGCGCCCTTGCGCCGAATTCTCCGGCGGCTGGCGCATGCGCGTCGCGCTCGCCGCGACCTTGTTCGAACAGCCCGATTTGCTGCTGCTCGATGAGCCGACCAACTATCTCGACCTTGAAGGCACCCTCTGGCTGCAGGACCATCTGGCGAAATATCCGCATACCTTGATCGTCATCAGCCACGACCGCGACCTGCTCGACACCGCGGTCAACCAGATCCTCGCGCTCGACGCCAAGAAGCTCACGCTCTACCGCGGCGGCTATTCCGATTTCGAGCGCCTGCGGCGCGAGCGCATCGTGCTCGACCAGAAGATGATCAAGAAGCAGGAGGCGCAGAAGAAGCACCTGCAGGCCTTCGTCGACCGCTTCCGCGCCAAAGCCACCAAGGCGCGGCAGGCACAATCGCGCCTCAAAATGCTGGCCAGGCTCGAACCCATCGCCGCGCTCACCATCGACGATGTGCGTGAAATCACCTTCCCCGCGCCGGAGAAGCTGTTGTCGCCGCCGATCATCGCCACCGACGATGTCGCTGTCGGTTACGACCAGCGCGTCGTGCTATCCGGCCTCAATCTGCGCGTCGATAACGACGACCGCATCGCGCTGCTCGGCTCCAACGGCAACGGCAAGTCGACGCTGGTGAAGCTGCTCGCCGGACGTCTGGCGCCGATGCAAGGCAAGGTTACGCGCGCGGCCAATCTGAAAGTCGCCTATTTCGCGCAGCATCAGTTGGACGAACTCACTCCGGAAGGCAGCCCCTACGACCATGTGCGCGAATTGATGCCGGACCAGCCGGAAGCGAAAGTGCGCAGCAAGGTCGGCGCCATCGGCTTCTCGGGACAGGCCGGCAACACCTTGGTGAAAAGCCTGTCCGGCGGCGAGAAGGCGCGGCTGATGTTGGGATTGGCTACCTTCAGCGCGCCGCATCTCATCATCCTCGACGAGCCGACCAACCATCTCGACATCGACAGCCGTGGCGCGCTGATCGAGGCGATCAACGATTTCCCCGGCGCCGTCGTTCTGGTGTCGCACGACCGCTATCTGCTGGAAGCCTGCGCCGACCGCTTGTGGCTGGTCGCCGGCGGCCGCGTGGCGCCGTTCGAGGGCGACCTCGACGATTACCGCAAGATCGTTCTCTCGGGCGAAAAACCGAACGAGACGAAACCGCCGCAGATCGATCGCGCCGAAGCGCGCCGCGCCGCCGCCGAGAAGCGCGCGGAGACGGCGCCCTTGCGCAAGCGCATCGCCGATGCTGAGTTGAAGATCGCGCAATTGAACCGCCAGCTCGGCAAGCTCGATGCCACGCTCAGCGACGGCGCCCTGTTCACGACCGATCCGGCCCGCGCCGCCGAACTGTCGAAGACGCGCGCCAATGTCGTCGCCGCCATCGCGCAAGCGGAAGAGGACTGGCTCGCCGCCAGCTCGGCGCTGGAAAGCGCGTAAGCTTTACTGCACGTAGACGCGGTCGATCTGGTGACCGGCCGTCTTGGCGCGTTTCTTCTTCGGCGCGGCTTTCGGCTTTTCCTGGGTCGGCGCCATCTCGATGGTTTTCAGGCGGCCCGAATTGAAAGTGTAGATGCCGGGCCAGGGACCGCTGAGATAGGTCAGCACGACCTTGCGCTCGCCCTTCTCGTCGGCGCTGATCGCGATATTGCCCGGCTGGCCGGCACGGCGCACGGCCTGGCACTCGGTCATGCCCAGCGCGACGCCCCCGAGCACCGGCGGCACGGCAGCCGGCGCGCCACCGCCACCTTGCAAACGATCGGACGGCGGTTCACCCGCAGCCGGCGGCGGGGCCGCCGCCTGGGCGGCTTCCGCCGGTGCCGGAGCGCAAGCACCGTCTGCGCTCACCAGATCCTCCGGCCCCACGGGGCCTTTCGGGCCGAGATCGGTCGAGGTGTGGGCCGTCGGCCGCGCCCAATCGGGCTTGGAGAACATGTCGACCGGCTTGGAGAACCAGCCGCCGTCATTGTTGCTCTCCAGAACGCCGGCCTTGTTTGAACAGCCGGCGATCGCCAGCGCGGCCGCGCAGGCGAGCATCATTCGGATCGGTACGCGACGTCGCAGCAAAACAATTCCCCCGACAGGTCTATCTGCTTGTCCCTTAAGCCGTATTTTGCGTCATCAGCAAGGCAAGGGGCAAGCCTCGATACGGTTTGGGGTGAACGCGACCACCCGCAGCCGCCCAAACCAGCTCAAAATCAGGCCTTTTTCACCCAGCGGCCATTCTCGTCCGGCTGCCAATAGGTGGCCTCGAAGCCTTTGGTCTTGGCCTCGGTCCAGTTCACCCGCGCGGCGGCGACCGCCTCGTCGTCATCACCGTCGAACAGGAGCACGATGCGCTGATAACTCTCGGAATCCGCCGGCATCGCGGCGCCCTCGATAAGGAAACGGACCGTGGCGGCATTCGGATTGCCCTCGTTCACGGTCAGCAGCACCGGCTGCGCCGCGCTGTCCTGCTCACGCCACGTACCGTGCGGCAGGAAGCCATCGTCGCGATAGGTCCACAAATGCGCATCGAGCGCGTCGATGCGCTCCTCGGACGCGCCCTGCACCACCACGCGCCAGCCGCGCGCGAGCGACTTCTCAAGCAGCGTCGGCAGCACGTTCTCCGGCTTCTGGCCTTGCAGATGATAGAAAAGGACCTCGGTCATGCGCGCACTATAGCCGGACACACCGCCGACGTCGCGAGGGCGCATCTTAGTTTTGACAACTTTTGATTGTCGTCTGTGGTTGAGCGCGACGATAGCATTAAAGGACTATGTCCATGCGTATCGTTCGACAGCTCTCGGTTGCTCTTGCGATCGTGGCGGCCCTCATCGCGTTCAACGCACCCGCCTCCGCCCTTACCCAGCAACAGTGGACGAACGTCTGCCTGAACTTTCTCGGATTGCGCAGCGGCGCGACTGCGGTCGACGTCAATGGTGCCGGCTACGGAATGGACAACGGCAACAACAACCCGATGAATTGCCTGCAGCCGCCGCCAGCGAATTGGGACAACATCCTCAATACGACGCTCACGCTGATCAAGGGCTTTCCGAACTCCGGCCCGCGCTATCTGCTCATCGTCAATGGCTGCCCCGGACTTGCGGCAGATTATCCGGGCGCGTTCCCGAAATGTAACCACGTGAACGGAAACGTCGTGATCGCCACGCCGCTAACGCTGGCGAATTACACGGTCCCTCAACTGGTCGTCTGGGTGAACGCGAACCTCTGATCGTGCGCGGCCATGCGGTGTCCCCAGCCACCTGCGGGACATCGCCCGGCGGCCTGATGCAACGAATTTCATTCGCACGGAGATGGCACGCCTGCCATCGCCACTCGGTGAAGTCCGCTGCCAACCCGTCCCTGTTCATCCGCGGGGGGTGTCACGCTTCAGAAAGGTCAACGCCATGCGTACTCTGAAAAACGTCTTCGTCGCCATTTCCCTTCTTTCCGCGCTCGGTGCGCTCAGCATACCGGCCTTTGCCATCAGAAAAGCGAAATGGACCAGCGCGTGCGACAAAGGTCTTGGCATCCGCAGCGGAGCCACAGCCCATGACACGGACGGCGCCGGCTACGGCATGGATGACGGAAGGGCCGGCATCGCCTGCTTTCAAGGAGCCCCGCAAAATTGGGATGCCCGGCTCACCGATTCCATTGACTTCATGCGGAGCTTCGAGAACGGCGAAGATCGATATCTCATTCTTCTGAAGCCCTGCCGCGGCAGTGGCGGTCGCTATTGGGACCAGCGCACCTTCCCGAAATGCCCCAATGCCGGCCCGACAATCATTGCTGCGACACCCCAGACGATACGCAATTATTCGACCCAGGAACTGTTCAACTGGGTGATCGATCATATTCCATAGCGCCCGTATCAATCCCGGATATCGCCGACCTTATCGATCGGCGAATCCGCGCCCGACACCGAACTGCACCTGTGGGGGCCTCAAGCTTCAGAAAGAGGCTCGGTCATGACTACCCTGAAACAACTCTGCATCGTCGTCGTTATTTCGCTTGTTCTCGGATGCGTGTTCAGCGCGCCCGCCGCCGCCATCACCGCCAAGCAATGGGAGATTGTGTGCTCGAACAACTGGGGACTACGGAGCGCCACCAGCCCGCAAGACGACGACGGCGCCGGCTACGGAATGGATAATGGCGAGTTCAACTGCTACAAGACTCCGGCCGGATGGGATCGCATCCTTCGCCAGACCATCGCGCTGATCAAGGACATCCGCGATTCCGACGACCGCGTTCTGCTGGTCATCGGCGAGTGCACGGGCACGACAGCGGACTATGGCGGCGCGTTTCCCAAGTGCCATAACCGCAAGCGGCCGGTCATCTCCGCGTCACGCGAGATGCGCCACTACAGCGTCGAACAATTGGTAGATTGGGTGATGCAGCAGATCCCTAACGGGTGACCAATCCACGTCGCCGATGTGGCGAATTTCACCACTCGCAGGAGTCCGCCGCCAACTCGCCCTTATTCATCCGCGGGGGACTGTCAGGCTCGAGAAAGGGCTCGCTCCATGCGCAGCTTGCAAAACGTCTTCATGGCCACGGCTGTTCTCTTCGCCCTGACGGCATCCAGCGCGCCCGCTTTCGCCCTCGATTATCTGAAATGGGTCGCGGTATGCAATCAATCAATGGGGATTCGCAGCGCCGCCACGCCAGCCGACTTCGACGGCGCGGGTTATGCGATGGATGAAGGCCTTATGTTCCTCGACTGCGCCGCGCCGCCGCCGCCCGACTGGGATACCCGTCTCAAGCACACGATCGAATTCATCAAGCACTTCGAAAATTCCATCGAACGTCATCTAACCATTTTCAAACGCTGTCCCGGCCCGGCTGAGCGCTATGACGGGCAGACTTTCAGAAAATGCCCCATAGCCGGCCGGGACATCATTGCCGCGACACCGTATACAATGGGCAATTATACGGTCGACGACTTGGTCGCCTGGGTGATCGATCGGATTCCCGAGCACCAATTCAGATAGAAGAACACACGGCGGCCTTTGACCTGGGCCGCCGCGCCCTCACCGTTCGTAGAAATCCGCCACGAGCTTGTCCAACAACCGCACGCCCCAGCCCGAGCCCCAGCTCCTGTTGATGTCGGAGTGACGCGAGTCGAATCCGGTACCGGCGATGTCGAGATGCGCCCACGGCGTCTTGTCGTCGACGAAGCGCTTGATGAACTGCGCCGCGGTGATCGCACCGCCCCAGCGCGAGCCGCCGGTATTCTTCATGTCGGCGAACTTACTGTCGATCATCTTGTCGTATTCGGGCGCGAGCGGCATGCGCCACACCTTCTCGCCGGTCGCCTCACCGACCTTGGTCAGGCGCGTCGCCAGCTCATCGTTATTGGTGAACATGCCGGCATATTCCTGGCCGAGCGCGACAATGATGGCACCAGTGAGCGTCGCCAGATCGATCATAAACTTCGGCTTGAAGCGCTTGGCCGCGTACCAGATGACATCGGCGAGCACGAGACGGCCTTCCGCGTCGGTATTGATGATCTCGATGGTCTGGCCCGACATCGAGGTGACGATGTCGCCAGGACGCTGCGCGTTGCCGTCGGGCATGTTCTCGACGCAACCGATCAGGCCCATCACGTTGACCTTGGCCTTGCGCGCGGCCAAGGCCTGCATGAGGCCGACGACGCAGGCAGCCCCCGCAATATCGGCCTTCATGTCCTCCATGCTGGCGGCCGGCTTGATCGAGATGCCACCGGTGTCAAAGCACACGCCCTTGCCGATGAAGGCGATCGGCGCCTCGCCGGCTTTGCCGCCGTTCCAGCGCATCACCACGACGCGGCTCTCGCGCATCGAGCCCTGTCCGACGCCGAGCAGCGCGTTCATGCCGAGCTTCTTCATTGCCTTGACGTCGAGCACCTCGACGGCGACGCCGGCTTTCTTCAGCACCAGCGCGCGGCGGGCGAACTCTTCCGGATAGAGGACGTTGGCCGGCTCGTTGACGAGGTCGCGCGCCATCAGCACGCCGCCCAGCACGGCATCGCGGGAAACGAACGCCTTGCGCGCGCCGGCCACATCGCCGACAGCCACGATGATGCTGCGCTTTTCCGGCGGCGTCTCGTCATCCTTGCGCTTGGTCTTGTAGCGGTCGAAGGCATAGGCGCGTAGCTGCACCCCCTGCGCCAGATCCGCCGCCTGCTCCGGCTTCATCGCACCGACCGGCAGTTCGGCGAAGATCGTCGCCTCCGCGGTGGTCACCGGCAGCTTGCCCATGGCACCGCCGCCGAGCTTCACCAGGTCCTGCTGCTTGAGGTCGGCGACCTTGCCCGTGCCGATGACCAGCAACCGGGCGACCTTCAGCCCCTCCGGCACAATCAACAAGAGCGAAGCCCCCTTTTTGCCCGTGAAGCGTTCGGCCTTGGCGGCCCGCGCCACCAGGTCGGCCGTCCGGCCCAGCGCCTTGCGGGTCGCGGCACCGAACGTCAACCCGTCATCGCAGAACACGACGAGCACACCCCGGGCTGGAGCGGCGAAGGGGCCAAATCCGAGCTTCAGGGCGTCAGTCATGGGGCAAAATCCTGTAAAGTGGCGGGAATCCTGTGTTGTCTACCCATATGGCCTGCCCGGCCGACGTCTGCAAAGCCCCTCTCCGGCGGGCCAGACAGCCTATTCACAGGGTATGGCCGCAAGGGCGCCGGCAGCGTCCGAACAGCGGACTGGTATTTTCTTGCCAGAATCGGCCCCAGCGGGCACGGAAACTGGGCTAACATCCACTCGCGCCTTAACTTTTTGTTGTGCATGTTAGCGACCGATCCGCCTTCGCGCGGCCACTTTGTCAACGGATCAAGGTAAACGGTAACGGGGCTTATGTTTACGATGTTGCGTTGCGCTACCGGTGGGGGAACCCGGGCGCGAGCGTCCGGCGCCAGCCGGTAAGAAGGGGGATAGGCTCCACGGATGGGCTCGATCAGCCGATATATTTTTCGGACGACCTTTGGTGCGTTCCTGGTCGTGCTCGTCAGCCTGACGGCGCTGATCTGGGTCACCCAGGCCCTGCGCGATATCGACATCATGACCAGCCAGGGTCAGACCATCCTGGTGTTCATCGGCATCACCGGCCTGATCATCCCCCTGCTCATTCTCGTGATCGCGCCGATCGCGCTGCTGATCGCGGTCGCGCATACGCTCAACAAGCTGTCGACCGACTCCGAGATCATCGTGATGAATGCCGCCGGCATGTCGCCGTGGCTGCTGTTTCGTGCTTTCATCAATGTCGCAATCGTCGTCTCGATCCTGGTCGGCGCCATCAGCGCCTATTTTGCGCCGAAGGGCCTGCGCATGTTGCGCGACTGGCTCACCGAGGTGCGCGCCAATGTGGTGAGCACGATCGTGCAGCCCGGGCGATTCACGTCGATCGACACATACGTGACCATCCACATCCGCGAGCGCCGCAACAACGGCCAGCTCGTCGGCATTTTTCTCGACGACCGGCGCAATCCGAAGGAGCGCGTGACGGTGCTCGCCGAAACCGGCGACCTCGTCGACAACGACAAGGGCACGTTCCTCGTCCTGCAACAGGGCATCGTGCAGCGACACGAGGTCGGCCAGCGCGATCCGGCTATGGTGGTGTTCGACCGCTACGCCTTCGACCTGTCCCAGTTCGCCGGCGGCCAGCAGGCCGTGAAATATTCGATCCGCGAGCGCTATCTGTGGCAGCTCGTATTCCCCGATCCAAAGGATCAGCTCTATATCGAACAGCCGCGCCAGTTCCGCGCCGAAATGCACGACCGGCTGATCGCCCCGCTCTATCCCCTCGCCTTCGTCGTGCTCGCTTACGCCTATCTCGGCGCGCCGCGCACCACGCGACAAAGCCGGACGCTGTCGATGATCGGCGCCATCGCCGCCGTCGGCGTGCTCCGCCTCGTCGGCTTTGCTTCGACCGTATTCGGCTCGGCCTCGTCCGTGTTCTTGGCGATGCAATACGTGGCGCTGCTGGCCGCCTTCGTCTTCGGCTATTTCGTGATCCGTCGCGGCATCATCCTCGAGCCGCCCGCCTTCCTGACCAACGCGATCGCCGCGCTCACCGAGCGTGTCACCCAGCGTTTCGCACCCCAGCAGTGACCTGATGTCTGTCGTTACGGGAACACTGGCACGTTACTTCGGCATGCGCTTTCTGAGCGCAATGCTGCTGGTATTCGTCGGCATTTTTGCGCTGGTCGCGCTCCTCGACTACATCGAGATGATGCGGCGGGCGGGCGACATCCCCAATGTTTCGGCGCTGCTGGTGGCTAAGACCTCGCTCTACCGCGTGCCGCAGGTCACCGAACGCATCATGCCGTTCTGCGTCCTGATCGGCGCCATGTCTTGCTACCTTAATTTGTCGCGGCGGCTGGAGCTGGTCGTGGCGCGCGCGGCCGGCATGTCGGCGTGGCAGTTCATCGCACCGGCGGTGATCGTCGCCCTCCTGTTCGGCGTATTCGCCACCACGATCTACAACCCGGTGTCGGCAACCCTGCACGAGCGCTCCAAGCGCTTCGAGGCGGAGCTGTTCGGGAAGTCCCCGTCCGGCCTGACCTCGGTCGGCGGCAGCTATTGGATCAACCAACGCACGGACGAGGGCCAGGCGATCGTCCATGCGACCGGGAGCCGCGGCCAGGGCGTCAACCTCAGTGGCGTGACGGTCTTCACCTTCGACGCCGGCGGTCATTTCAAAGCGCGGATCGAAGCCCGCGCTGCCGACCTGGCGACCGGCGAGTGGCAGCTGCAGGATGCCAATGTCTATGAGCTGGGCGTGTTGCCAAAAAACCACCCCCAATACCGGCTTAAAACCAACCTGACCCCTGAACAGGTGCGCGAAAGCTTTGCCACCCCGGAGACCGTCCCATTTTGGGAGCTGCCGACGTATATCAAGATCGCGGAACACGCAGGACTTGTGGCGGCAGGCTATAGATTGCAGTTCCAGAAGCTTCTCGCCGCGCCGTTCTTAATGGCCGCCATGGTTCTCCTCGCCACCTCGGTCAGTTTACGGTTCTTCCGGTTCGGCGGGGTACAAAAGATGGTTTTAAGTGGCGTGGCCGCCGGCTTTCTGCTTTATGTTTTATCCAAGGTGACTGAAGACCTTAGCAAGGCCGAGCTGATGCACCCGGTGGCAGCAGCGTGGCTTCCTGTGCTTGTCGGCAGTCTGACGGGGTTTATTGCGTTATTGTACCAGGAGGACGGTTGATGGCGGGGCTCGTTAGCGCTCGTCCATCAGGGCCCACGCCGAATCGCCGTGGGGCCGCCGGGATTGCTGCCGTCCTCAGCCTACTGGTCTGCGGCGGCTTGCTCACGCCTGCTCCGTCCCTCGCACAGGAACTAGCCTTTCCGCAGCGCCCGACCCCAGCGCCGAAATCCAAGATCGCCATCGACCGCGACAAGTCCGGGCAGAAGCAGATGCTCGTGCAGGCGCGCGAGATCGACTACGATTACACGAATAACCGCGTTTCCGCGGTCGGCAATGTTCAGATCTACTATGGCGGGTCGAGCATCGAGGCCGACCGGGTCGTCTACGAGCAGAAGACCAAGCGTCTGCACGCCGAGGGCAATGTCCGTCTGACCGAAGAGGACGGCAAGGTCACCTATGGCGAGATCATGGACCTGTCGGACGACTACCGCGACGGCTTCGTGGATTCGCTCCGGCTCGACGCGCCCGATCAGACCCGCATGGCGGCCGCCCGCGCCGAACGCTCGGAAGGCAACTACACCGTGTTCCACAACGGTGTGTACACCGCCTGCGCGCCCTGTAAGGACGACCCGAAGAAGCCGCCGCTGTGGCAGGTGAAGGCCGCCCGCATCATCCACGACCAAAAAGAAAAGATGATCTATTTCGAGGACGCGCGCCTCGAATTCATCGGCACGCCGCTGGCCTATCTGCCCTACTTCTCGGCACCGGATCCGACCGTCAAGCGCAAGACCGGCGTGCTGATGCCGAGCATTTCGTCGAGCTCGAAATACGGCTTTTCGCTCGAAGTGCCCTATTACTGGGCGCTGGCACCGGACTACGACTTCACCTTCGCGCCGATGATCACCACCAAGCAGGGGCCATTGCTGCAGGGCGAATTCCGCCAACGGCTAATGAACGGCGCCTACTCGATCCGCGCCGCCGGCATCAAGCAGTGGGACAAGGGATACTTCGTCCGCGACGACGGCTCGACGACGCCGGGCTATCGCGACTGGCGCGGCAGCGTTGAAAGCTCCGGCCAGTTCGGCCTGAACGAGCGCTGGACCTGGGGCTGGGACGCGTTGTTGCTGTCCGACAAGACCTTCCTGCAGGACTACAACCCGAATCTGTCGCGCTACCGCGTGACCGACCCACTGCAGACCGGCACCACCGAAGGCATTTCGCAGCTCTACCTCAGCGGCAAAGGCAGCCGCAGCTATTTCGACGTCCGTAGCATCTACTATCTCGGCTTCTCGGAATCGGACTCGCAGAACCAGATTCCGGTCATCCATCCGGTTCTCGACTACAACTACACCTTCGATCGTCCGATCCTGGGCGGCGAACTCGGCTACAACATCAACTTCACCAGCCTCACCCGCAATCAGGCGAACTTCGACGCGATCTCGACCACAGCGTCCAACAGCGGCACCTGTACCCAGACGGCCGATCCTGCGATCAAGAACTCGTCCAATTGCGTGCTGCGCGGCATCCCCGGCACCTACAGCCGCTTCTCGGCGGAGGTGCACTGGAAGCGCTCGATCACCGACCAGTTCGGCCAGGTCTTCACACCGTTCGCCTCGGTCCGAGCCGACGCCGGCGCAATGAACATCAAGAACGATCCGGGCGTGTCGAACTTCATCAGCACCGGCGACACCAATCTGGTGCGCGGCATGCCGACCATCGGCCTGGAATATCGCTATCCTTTCATCAGCGTGCAGTCCTGGGGCACGCAGACGATAGAGCCGATCGCGCAGGTCATCGCACGCCCGAACGAGACCCAGATCGGCAAGTGGCCGAATGAAGACTCGCAGAGCCTGATCTTCGACGACAGCAACCTGTTCCGTACCGACAAGTTCTCGGGCTGGGACCGCGTCGAAGGCGGCGGCCGGGCCAACTATGGCGTCCAGTACACCGCGCAGTTCAACAAAGGCGGCTTCATCAACGCCCTCTTCGGCCAGTCCTACCAACTGTTCGGCGAGAACTCGTACGCCTATGGCGGCACGACCAATACCGGCCTGAACAGCGGCCTCGACACCACCCGCTCCGATTACGTCGCGCGCGTCTCGTATCAGCCGAACTCGACCTATACCTTCACGTCGCGCTTCCGCTTCGACAACGACACGATGGCTGTGCGCCGGTTCGAACTTGAGACCCGCGCCAACTTCGACCGCTGGCAGGCTACCCTGCTCTATGGCGACTACGCGGCCCAGCCCGAGCTCGGCTTCCTCGATCGTCGCCAGGGCATCCTGGGCACCGGCACCTATAAGATCGACGCCAACTGGGTGCTGCTGGGCGGAGCCCGCTACGACCTGAATGCCGAGAAGTTCGACCAGACCCGTCTTGGCATCGGCTACGTCGACGATTGCCTCATCTTGGCCGTGAATTACATTACAAACTATGTCTACAGTGGAAACGTCAGCTCCAACCACACGATCATGCTGCAGTTGAGTCTGCGCACGCTCGGTGGCACGTCGGTGAGCCAGGCGGTAGGCGGAACGAACGGCCTGGGCGGCCAGTAACGCACGGCTGGCGGCGCCGCCTTACCCGGGACGCTCGACGCAAGATGGATAGTGCGATGCCGAAGATGAACTTACGCTCTGTGATCTTTTATCGCGCCCTGCGCGCCGCCGCTTTTGCCACGGCCGTTGCGGGCGTTTTTGCCGCCGCGCCGGCTGCCGCGCAAGTCGTGGTCGTCGCCAACGGCTCGCCGATCACCGAGCTCGACATCCAGCAGCGCACCAAGCTGATGGCGACCTCCGGCCATAAGAATCCGACGCGACAGGACGTCATCCAGGAGCTGATCGACGACCGCATCAAAATCGCCAAGGCCCGCGTCTACGGCCTTGAAGTGACGGACAGGGATGTCGACGTCGCCTTCGAAGGCATGGCGACACGCCAGAAGATCACACCCGCGCAGTTCGGCGAGGTGCTCGCGCGCGCCGGCATCGCGCCGGCCGCGGTGAAGGCGCGCATCCGCGCCGAGCTCACCTGGAACCAACTCGTGCGCGGCAAGTTCGGTGCCTCGCTACAGATCGGCGAAGCCGACATCGCCAGCGCCCTGAAGGACAGCAAGGACACGGAAGCCTCGGCCGTCGCATACAATTACACGCTCTACCCGATCATGCTCGTCGTGCCGCGCGGCGGCGACGGCATCATGCAGGCCAAGCGCCAGGAAGCCGAGAACCTGCGGTCGCGTTTCACCTCGTGCAGCCAAGGCTTGGCACTGGCGCGCGCGCTGCGCGACGTCGCCGTACGCGAGCCGGTCAACCGCTCGTCGGCCGATCTGCCGCCGCAACTGCGCGACATGCTGGGCGCCATGGAAGTCGGCCGCCTCACCGCGCCTGAGGTGACGCCGCAGGGCCTGCAGATGTTCGCGGTCTGCGCCAAGAAGCAAAGCACGGCGGAGTCACCGGCCAAGCGTCAGGCGCGCGAGCAGATATTCAACAAACGCTTCGAAGCGGAATCCAAGAAGTATCTGGAAGAGATCCGCAAGCAGGCAATGATCGAATACAAATGAGCGCTGGCCTCCCTTTGGCGTTGACGCTCGGTGAACCGGCCGGCATCGGTCCCGATCTCACGCTCGCGGTCTGGCTCAAGCGGCGCGCCCTCGCTCTCCCCGCCTTTTACGTCGTCGGCGACGACCGCTTCCTGCGCGAGCGCGCACGCCTGCTCGGGCTCGACGTGCCGATCGAGACCGTGACACCGGCGCAGGCCGCGTCGGTCTTCGACCGTGCGCTGCCGGTGGTGCCGATTGATCTGCCGGTGACCGCACAGCCGGGCGCGCCCGACGACACCAGCGCGCCGGCCGCGATCTCCTCGATCCGCCGCGCGGTGGGCGATGTACTGGCGGGCAAGGCCGCCGCGGTCGTGACCAATCCGATCGCCAAGAACGTGCTCTATCGTGCCGACTTCGCCGATCCCGGCCACACCGAATTCCTGGCGCGTCTGGTCACAGAAGCGACCGGCAAGCCGGTCATGCCGGTAATGATGCTGTGGTCGCCCGAGCTCGCGGTCGTGCCGGTAACGATCCATATTCCGCTGAAAGCGGTGATCGCGGAATTGAGCACGAAACTGATCGTCGACACCGGCCGCATTGTCGCGCGCGATCTGGCCAAGCGCTTCAATATCGCACGGCCGCGGCTCGCCGTCGCCGGACTCAATCCGCATGCCGGCGAGGACGGCACGATCGGCGACGAGGATGTGCGGATCGTCACACCCGCGGTGACGCAATTGCGCGCCGACGGCATCGACGCGCGCGGGCCCTTGCCGGCCGACACCATGTTCCATGACCGCGCGCGCGCGACCTACGATGTCGCGCTGTGCATGTATCACGACCAGGCGCTGATCCCGATCAAAACGCTCGCTTTCGACCACGGCGTCAACGTGACGCTCGGCCTGCCCTTCGTGCGCACCTCGCCCGACCACGGCACGGCTTTCGGTCTCGCCGGCACCGGCAAGGCCAATCCGGAAAGTCTGATCGCCGCGCTCAAGCTCGCCGCCCGCACCGGCGTGCAGGCGCCGGCCCTCGTGCCGGCCAAATAAGATGGCGCAGATCGACGATCTGCCCCCGCTGCGCGACGTCATCCGCCGCCACGAGCTATCAGCCAAGAAATCGCTCGGCCAGAACTTCCTGCTCGATCTCAATCTCACCGCGCGCATCGCCCGCGCCGCCGAGCCGCTCGAAAGCTTCACCATCGTCGAGATCGGTCCCGGCCCCGGCGGCCTGACGCGCGCCCTGCTCGCCGTCGGCGCGCGGCGCGTGATCGCCATCGAGCGCGACGCGCGCGCATTGGCCGCCTTGCAGGAGATCGCCGAGCGCTATCCGGGCCGGCTCGATGTCATTCCCGGCGATGCGCTCGAGGTCGATGTGCGCGAGGCGCTGGGACCCGAGCGCGCGCGCATCGTCGCGAACCTGCCCTACAACATCGCCACCGCTTTGCTGGTGGGTTGGCTTACCGTCGAGCCCTGGCCGCCCTGGTACGACATGCTGGTGCTGATGTTCCAGCGCGAGGTGGCCGAGCGCATCGTGGCGCAGCCCGGCAGCAAATCCTATGGACGGCTGGCGGTGCTCGCCGGCTGGCGCACCGAAGCGAAGATCCTGTTCGACGTGGCGCCTTCGGCTTTCGTGCCGCCACCCAAGGTCACATCGTCGGTGGTGCGATTGGTGCCACGCGCGGAGCCGCTGCCCTGCGACGCCAAGGCCTTGCAGAAAGTCACCGAGGCGGCCTTTGGCCAGCGCCGCAAGATGCTGCGTCAGAGCCTGAAGGCGCTGGGCATGGACCCGAATGCTTTGCTGGAATCCGCGGGTATCGAGCCGACCGCGCGCGCGGAGGAAATCCCGGTCGACGGCTTCGTTACATTGGCGCGGCTTTACGCGGCGCGCTGATAAACCCTAAATACTTATGTGTTGACCGGAACGGACGGACCAGCTTCAATTGTTAGCGACGGCTGGATGACTTTTCCGATGGCGGCACGCAAATATGTCAATTAGACCTGACACATTGCGATTTCCGACACCACGTCAAATTCTATTGAGAATACACATCGATCTTCTAACTGTAGATAAAAAGCTGACGTTCATTGACCCCGAAGAGCCATTAATGCTCGTCGAGAAAATGGTTCTAATCTTAGAAGACAGACATTTTTTTCAACATAATGGATTTCACTTCAAATCTTGCTGCCGCGAAATCGGGCGAGCACTGCTCGTACAGCCGCATGGCGGCGCAAGCACGATCGACATGCAGTTTGTTCGCACAGCGACAGGCTTTAGAAATAAGACACTTGGACGAAAGCTATATGAGATATTTCTCGCCGTACTAATTCAGTTTCGATATAATAAAATCGAAATATTGAGATCGTACTTAGATTGCGCTTATTTTGGATCTCATATGTACGGAATTTCTGCGATTTGCCACAAACACTGTACTCGACAACGTTATGACGTATCGATCGACC
>JANLJK010000370.1 GCA_029255525.1 Pseudolabrys sp. | reverse complement strand
CACGGCAACGGCATGGGTCGATGTCATGCCAACCGGCTTGTCGAGCACCACCCAGCCATGGACGTCGCGTTTGTCGCGCTTGAATTGCTTGCGGTGCGGCTTGCGGCCGTGGCCGCCTTCGCGCGGCGCCGGTGCTTGCGCCGCGGGCTCGTCGACGGACGGCCGATCGAGCTTATCCACTTCGTCCTGTCTCACTCGTCGTCCCCATGATCCAGATCGCGCTTCACTTCCGGCGAGTTCAGCAGCTTGTCGATGCGTTCGGCTTCGGCGAAGCGGTCGTCGACGCGGAAGCGGAGGTCCGGCGCGAATTTCAGGTTGATGCGATGCGCGATCTCGGTGCGCAGGTATTTCTTGTGGCGCTCGAAGGCGGCGACGACATCGTCGGCGTCCTTGCCGCCCAGCGGCATGACATAGACGGTGGCGAGCCTGAGGTCGGCGGTCACCTTCACCTCGGGGATGGTGATCATGTGCCCTTCGATCACCGGATCGTGCACGTCGCCGCGCGCGATCATCTCGGCCAGCGCATGACGCACCAGTTCGCCGACGCGCAATTGGCGCTGCGAAGCGTTCGGGCCGCTGTCGCGGTGTTGTTTGTTCCTGCTCATCAAAAATCTCTAGCGTCGTCGCCCACGTAAAGCAGGCGATCCAGTAATCCCGCCGACTGCGGGGTTACTGGATGCCCCGTTCTCACGGGGCATGACGGAGTTGGAGTTAAGGCAGAGCGATAATCGACGCGCGTATGAGACTTGGACTCACAGCGAGCGTTGAATCGTCTCCACCCGGTAACATTCGATCACGTCGCCTTGCCGCATGTCCTGGTAGTTCTCGAAGGCCATGCCGCATTCCATACCGGCGCTCACTTCCTTGACGTCGTCCTTGAAGCGCTTGAGCTGCGAGAGCTTGCCTTCGTGGACGACGACGTTGTCGCGGATCAGGCGCACGCTGGCGCCGCGCTCGACATTGCCGTCGGTGACACGGCAGCCGGCAATGTTGCCGACCTTCGACACCTTGAACACTTCGAGAATCTGCGCGTTGCCGAGCATGGTTTCGCGAATGGTCGGCGGCAGCAGGCCCGACATCGCTTTCTTCACGTCATCCACGAGGTCGTAGATGATGTTGTAGTAGCGAATTTCGATGCCGGCGCGTTCCGCCGCTTCGCGCGCTTCCTTGTTGGCGCGCACGTTGAAGGCGATGATCGGCACGCCCGACGCTTCCGCCAAGGTGACGTCGCTCTCGGAGATGCCGCCGACGCCGGAGTGCAGCACGCGGGCCGCCACTTCGTCGGTGCCGAGCTTGTCGAGCGAGCCGACGATGGCTTCCAGCGAACCCTGCACGTCGGCCTTGATGACCAGCGGGAATTCCTTGCGGCCCGCGGTCTTGGCCTGCGCCATCATCTGCTCGAGCGAGCCGCGCATGCCGGTCGAACGGGCCGCCGACTTCTCGCGCTTCTGACGCACGCGATATTCCGTGACTTCACGGGCGCGGGCTTCGTTCTCGACGACGGCCAGGCGGTCGCCCGCGTCCGGCGTGCCGGAGAAGCCGAGCACCTCGACCGGGGTCGAGGGACCGGCGCTGCCGATGGTCTCGCCGGTGTCGGAAACGAGGGCGCGGACGCGGCCCCATTCGGCGCCGGCCACGACGAGGTCACCGACCCGCAGCGTGCCACGCTGCACCAGCACGGTCGCCACCGGGCCACGACCACGGTCGAGCTTGGCCTCGATGACGGTGCCTTCGGCGGCGCGCTCGGGATTGGCCTTGAGATCGAGAATTTCAGCCTGCAGCCCGATCATCTCGAGCAGCTTGTCGATGTTCATCTTCTTGGTGGCGGAGACTTCCACGTCCACCACGTCGCCGCCCATCGATTCGACCTGGATCTCGTGCTGCAGCAGCTCGGTGCGCACGCGGTCCGGGTTGGCGTCGGGCTTATCGATCTTGTTGATCGCGACGATGATCGGAACCTTGGCCGCCTTGGCGTGGTGGATGGCTTCCACCGTCTGCGGCATGACGCCGTCATCAGCCGCGACCACCAGCACAACGATGTCGGTGACCTTGGCACCGCGCGCGCGCATGGCCGTGAAGGCGGCGTGGCCGGGCGTATCGATGAAGGTGACCTTGCCGCCGAGCGGCGTGGTGACCTGATAGGCGCCGATGTGCTGCGTGATGCCGCCGGCTTCGCCCGCGGCCACTTCGGCCGAGCGGATCGAGTCGAGCAGCGAGGTCTTGCCGTGGTCGACGTGGCCCATGACGGTCACGACCGGCGCGCGCGGCTGCAGATGCGCCGGCTCGTCGGCGGCGTCGAACAGACCTTCTTCGACGTCCGCTTCCGAAACGCGGCGGACGCTGTGGCCCAATTCCTCGGCGATGAGCTGCGCGGTATCGGCGTCGATCACGTCGTTAATCGTCGCCATCTGGCCCTGCTTCATCAGCAGGCGGATGACGTCGACCGCGCGTTCCGACATGCGGTTGGCGAGATCCTGGATCGAGATCGCATCCGGGATCGTCACTTCGCGCACGAGCTTCTCCTTCGGCTCGTTGGCGGCGTGACCCTTCAGGCGCTGCGTGCGGCGGCGGAAAGACGCGATCGAACGTTCGCGCACTTCGTCGGCACTCAAGGCGTTGATAACGGTCAGGCGGCCGCGCTGCTTCTCGGCGCCGGCACGCGGAGCGGCCGGACGCGGCGGCACGGGCCGCGCAACGCCGCCACCGGGGCGGCGCGAAATACGGGGAGCTTCTTCTTCTTCGACTTCGAGCGCCGGCCGGGCCGCAGGAGCCGCGGGCTTCTTCGCTTCCTCCTCGCCGCCGAGACGCTTCTTGGCGACTTCGCCGGCCTTGCGCTTGGATTCTTCTTCGCGCTTGTGGCGTTCGTCTTCCTCGCGCTTACGCGCTTCGGCGGCGTCGCGTTCGGTCTTCTCGATCGCTTCGCGCGCGGCGCGGATCTTCGCTTCTTCCTCGGCGATCTTGCGTTCTTCGGCCTCGCGCACGCGCGAGTCGGCGAGCGCATGGGCGCGCGCATTGCGCTCTTCTTCGGTCAGCGTGCGCAGCACAACGCCCGATGGCTTCTTCGGCGCTTCGGTCGGGCGCGGCGCGGCGGTCGCGGGCTTGGCGGCGGGCGCGGGGGCAGCCTTCTTCGGCGCCTCGACCGGAGCCGCCGGCTCTGCCTTGGTTTCAGGGCCGAGCGTGCGGCGTTTTACCTTTTCGACCACGACCTGCTTGCTGCGGCCATGGCTGAAGCTCTGGCGGACGACGCCCGTTTCCGTGCGCGGCTTGAGCGTAAGCTTGGGACCGCCCACGCTCAGTTTCTTTTCGCCAGGGTTCTTCGTCTCAGTCATTCCGTACTCTGTCCTTATGCGCCGTCCGTCGGCGCATGCGCGCTAACTGCTTCGGGCGATTTTCCGGTTCGATAGCGCACGAGGCGCGACACGCGAGAGAGAAAAGTCTCGCTCCCGGGCCCAGCAAGCAGCGCTGCATGTACCACATTTGGGCGGTTAAGTGCCAAATCCAATTGTTCGCCGGAAAAATCGTCGATAATCGCGACCCGGCGCGTATTTCCGTCTGTTTCCTCGTGAATCCGGCGCAGAAGGCCATCCAGCTTACGCCGGCCGTCGGCGGCGGCGTCGCTGGCGTGGAGGAGCATCTGTGCCTCCTCCCGGCCGAGCGCCGCTTCCACCTTGGCGAAGCCGGCGACCACCAGGCCGGCCTTGCCAGCCACGGCGAGGGCATCGAGCGCGGCGCGCTCAAGCATTTGGTCGGTCTCCGCGGCCAAAGTCGGCCCGGCCTTGACCGGGCGCTTGAAGCCGCGGGCGAAGACGTTGCGCTTTACTGCCTCGTCGATCGATTTGCGGGTCGCCGTGACCCAGAGGCCGCGGCCGGGCAGCTTGCGTTTCACGTCCGCGACGACCGCGTCACCCGGACCGATCACGAAACGGATCATGTCGGATACCGGCTTCGCCTCACGCGTGAGCGCGCAGGTGCGCTGCGTCCCCGGAGCGACACTGGTCGCCCCGCGGTCGAGTTCATCGTCCTGCGCTGTCACGTCTTGCGCGATGGCCAGCATCCACTCTCCCGATCAAGCTTCCGCTTCGGCGGTTTCTTCGGCCGGCTCGGCCTGCGCCTGCTGCGCGGCCAACTCGGCTTCGGTGATCCAGCCGGCCTTCAAGCGGGCCTGCATGATCAGCGCCTCGGCATCCTCACGCGAGATGTTGATACCGTCGAAGAAACCAGGCTCGTGCTTGGTTTCGCCGTCCTTGCGTTCGGTCCAGCCGGTGAGATCGTCCGTGGCGCAGCCGGCGAAGTCTTCGACCGTCTTCACGCCGTTCTCGCCGAGCGCCACCAGCATCTTGGTGGTGATGCCGGGCACGTCCTTGAGCTCGTCGGCGACGCCAAGTTCCGTGCGCTTGGCATCCAGCTCGGCTTCCTGCGCCGCGAGGTATTCCTGCGCGCGTTCTTGCAGCTCGCGCGCCGTGTCCTCGTCGAAACCTTCGATGCCGGCGATTTCCTTCTGATCGACCAGCGCCAGTTCTTCGATCGAGCCGAAGCCTTCCGACGCCAGCAACTGACCGACCACTTCGTCCAGGTTCAGCGCATCGACGAAGATCTTGGTGCGGTTCTCGAACTCGGCCTGACGGCGCTCGGATTCTTCCTGCTCGGTCAGAATGTCGATGTCCCAGCCGGTGAGCTGGGAGGCGAGCCGGACGTTCTGGCCGCGGCGGCCGATGGCCAGCGAAAGCTGCTGGTCTGGCACCACGACCTCGATGCGCTCCTTGTCTTCGTCGAGCACCACCTTGGCGACTTCCGCCGGCGCCAGCGCGTTCACCACGAAGGTGGCGATATCCGGCGACCACGGGATGATGTCGATCTTCTCGCCCTGCAGCTCGTTCACCACCGCCTGCACGCGCGAGCCGCGCATGCCGACGCAGGCGCCGACTGGATCGACGGATGAATCGCGCGAGATCACGGCGATCTTGGCGCGCGAGCCGGGGTCGCGGGCGACCGCCTTCACCTCGACGATGCCGTCGTAGATTTCCGGCACTTCCTGGGCGAACAGTTTGGCGGTGAATTGCGGATGCGTGCGCGACAGGAAAATCTGCGGCCCGCGCGGTTCGCGGCGCACGTCGTAGATATAGGCGCGGATGCGGTCGCCGTTGCGGAACACTTCGCGCGGTAGAAGCTCGTCGCGGCGGACGATGGCTTCGCCGCGGCCGAGATCGACCACCACGTTGCCGTATTCCACGCGCTTGACGACGCCATTGACGATGTCGCCGATGCGGTCCTTGTACTCGGCGTATTGCCGGTCGCGCTCGGCTTCGCGCACCTTCTGCACGATCACCTGTTTCGCGGACTGCGCGGCGATGCGGCCGTATTCGAGCGGCGGCAGCGGATCGGCGATGGTGTCGCCGACCTGGGCGGCCGGATGGCGCTTGCGCGCGTCGTCGACGGTGATCTGGTTGGACGAGTTCTCGACCGCGTCGACCACCAGCATGTGGCGGGTGAGGCGGAGATCGCCGGTCTTCGGCTCGATCTCGGCATGCACGTCGGTCTCGGCGCCGTAGCGCGAGCGCGCCGCCTTGGCGATGGCATCTTCCATCGCGGCGATGACGATGCCGCGGTCGATGGCCTTTTCGCGGGCAACCGCGTCGGCGATCTGCAACAGCTCGAGCCGGTTGGCGCTCACTGCCATAGCTCAGTCTCCTTCTTTGTCGGCAGGCCGATGCGGCCGTTGCCGAGATTGTCTCGATTCACGTCGTTCTTCACGCTTGGCCGCACGCGCTTCGCGCTTGGCGGCCTTCTCGCGGCGTAGGGCCAGCGTCACCAGATCGTCGGTGAGCACCAGCTTGGCGTCGCTCATGTCCTCGATCGGCAGAAGCACATCGACGTCCTCGCCTTCCTTGGCGTCGTCGCGATGGAGCAGGACATTGTCGCCTTGCGTGCCGCCGAGCTGGCCCTTGAAGCGCTTGCGGCTGTTGAACGCCACTTCCATCTCGATCTTCACGAGATGGCCGGCATAGCGGTCGAAATCCGACTTGCGCACCAGCGGACGGTCGATGCCGGGTGAGGAGATCTCCAGCCGGTAAGCCTTGTCGATCGGATCGTTGACGTCGAGCACCGGCGACAGCGCGCGCGAGACGTCCTCGCAGTCCTCCACCGTCATGCTGCCGTCCGGCCGTTCCGCCATGATCTGCACGGTGCAGCCCACGGTGCCCGAGACGCGCACGCGCACCAGCCGGAAGCCGAGCTGCTCCAGCACGGGCTCGGCGATCGCGGCGACACGCGCCGGCAACCCCGGCTCGGTGATCAGCCGCGGCTCATGGGTATTGGTGGTGGCGTCCGGCGCCATCGTGGTGTCTTGGCTTTCGGCCATTCAGTAACAAAAAAGAGCGGGCCCGGGAGGACCCACTCTCAAAACCCGATTTGGTTATGAGGGTGTCTTGCGTACGGGCGAAACATAGCGATTTTCGCGCATTACGCAAGTGTTTAGCATCGGTTCCGGCTAACCCTTCCTTCAGACATGGCCCTTAAATTCGGCTAAATCCGCCCGGAACGGCGGGTTTCACAGCGTATTTTTGTGAGTTGTGTCTCATGGCTGCGCCGGCCTCGCTCCTCCCCGAGCTGGAAGACGTCGTTCAGAACGGGTCGGCGGAAAAGCGGGCGGAGACGCTGCGGCGGATCACCAGCCTGTTCCTCGACGGCGCCGCCGCCTTCAACCACAGCCACGTTGCCCTCTTCGACGACGTCATCGGCTTCCTGATCGCCGAAATCGAGGCCAAGGCGCTGGCCGAGCTGGCCCGCCGCCTCGCGCCGGTGCCGAATGCGCCCGAGGGCGTCGTCAAAACGCTTGCCAATGACGACGATATCGCCATCGCCGGCCCGGTGCTCAAGCAGGGGCGGCTGGCCGAACCCGACCTCATGCGCATCGCCGAGACCAAGAGCCAGGCGCACCTCCTGGCGGTATCGACGCGGCTCGGCATCGGTGAGGCCTTGTCCGACATCCTGGTCGCCCGCGGCGACCGCGAAGTGGCCCGCTCGATCGCCACCAACCACAATGCCCGCCTGTCGGAGAGCGCCTTCACCACCTTGGTGCAGCGCGCCGAGCAGGACGGCGTGCTGGCCGAAAAGGTCGGCATGCGCACTGACATACCGCCGCGCCTGTTCCGGCAGTTGCTGATGCAGGCGAGCGACGTGGTGCAGAAGCGGCTATTGGCGCAGGCGAAGCCGGAGACGCAGCTCGAAATCCGCAAGATTCTGGCCAAGGTCACCGATGAGGTTGCCGCCAAGGCGGCGCCGCGCAACTACGCGGCGGCGCTGGCCAAGGTCCGGGTACTGCACCGGGAGCGTAAGCTGACCGAGGCCGACATCGCCGAATACGCCAATTCCGGCCAGTACGAGGAGACGATCGCCGGCCTTGCCACCCTGTGCGCGGTGCCGGTCGAGGTCGTCGATCGGCTGATGAACGGCGAACGCGCCGATCCGGTGCTGATCCTGGCCCGCTCGACGGGCTTCGGCTGGCCGACGGTGAAGGCGATCATTGCCGCGCGGCCGGGCGCCAAGCCGACCAATCAGATGCTCGATGCCGCCTTCGATAATTTCGAGCGGCTGACGGCGCCGACCGCCCAGCGCGTCGTGCGCTTCTGGCAGGTGCGCCAGGGGACAGGGGAGTAGCCCCTTTCGTCATTCCGGGTTCGCTCGCTCCGCTCGCGTCCCGGAATGACGGTTAGATCTTCCTGAAAATAAAATACGCTGGTGTTCGCCCCTCGCGGATAGCCTTTGCTTCATAGCGCGTGCGCACGAATCCGGCCCAGGGCTTGCGCCAGTCGTCGGCGACGTTCGCCGTCCATTCGAAATCAGTCGAGCGCATCACGCGTGTCAGTGCATAGGTCATGTAGCTCGGGATGTCGGTGGCGAAGCGCAATTCGCCGCCGCTTTTGAGAAGACGCGCCAGCCGCACCAGGCTTTCATCCTGGATGAAGCGGCGCTTCCATTGTCGGCGCTTGGGCCACGGATCGGGATAAAGCAGATCAATCCGCGTGAACACGCCGGCCGGCAGCCAGTCGAGCAACTCGCTGGCATCGCCGAAATGCAGATGAATATTCGTCAGCGCATTCCCGTCGATCGCCACCAGCGCCTTGCCGATGGCATTGAGAAAACCATCGGCGCCGATGAAGCCGGTGCGTGGCGCAGACTGCGCCTGCGCGATCAGATGCTCGGCGCCGCCGAAGCCGATCTCCAGCCGGAGGTCGTCGACCGGCGTTGCGAACAGCGTACGCAGATCGGCCGGGGCGGGCTTGCTGAGATCGAGGGCAACTTTCGGCAACAGCGTTTTGAACAGCGCGGCCTGCCGAGGCTTGAGATCGTGGCCTTTGCGGCGGCCGAAGAAGGCGCGTTGCGACGTGGGTGCGGTCGGGTCCATGCGCTGGCCTATCAAAACGCAAACGGCTGGCACAAGGCCAGCCGTTCCGTTCGAACGCGAAGTTGTTTGAAGAAGCTTATTTTAGCGCGCTCTTGATTGCGGCCGCGAGGTCGGTCTTCTCCCAGGAGAAGCCGCCGTCCTTGTCCGGCGCGCGGCCGAAGTGGCCGTAGGCCGCGGTGCGACGGTAGATCGGGCGGTTCAGCTTGAGCGTGCGGCGGATGTTCGTCGGGGTGAGACGGAACAGCTCGGGCAGCAGCTTTTCGAGCTTCTTCTCTTCGACCTTGCCGGTGCCGTGCGTGTCGACCAGTACCGACATCGGGTCGGCGACGCCGATCGCGTAAGCGACCTGGATGGTGCAGCGCTCAGCGACACCGGAGGCGACCACGTTCTTGGCGAGGTAGCGCGCGGCATAAGCGGCCGAGCGGTCGACCTTGGTCGGGTCCTTGCCGGAGAAGGCGCCGCCGCCGTGCGGGGCATAGCCGCCGTAGGTGTCGACGATGATCTTGCGGCCGGTGAGGCCGCAGTCGCCATCGGGGCCGCCGATCACGAAGTTGCCGGTCGGGTTGACCAGGAAGTCGGACGGACGCTCCGGCATCCAGCCCTTCGGCAACGCGGACGTCACCGTCTGCTCGATCATGTCCTTGACCATGCCGGGCGTGTACTTCTTGCCGTTGCGGCTCTTCTCGTTGTGCTGCGTCGAGACGACGACCTTGGTGCAGCCGATCGGCTTGCCGTCGATGTAACGGACGGTCACCTGGCTCTTGGCGTCGGGCTGCAGATCGGGGATCTGGCCGGAGTGGCGCTTGTCGGCGAGCGCCTTGAGGATCTTGTGTGCGAAATAGATCGGCGCCGGCATGAACGAGTTCTTCTCGTAGACTTCGCTCTCGGTGCAGGCGAAGCCGAACATCATGCCCTGGTCGCCGGCGCCTTCTTCTTCCTTGCCCTTTTTCTTCTTGGCGTTGACGCCCATGGCGATGTCGGGCGACTGGCCGTGCAGCAGCACTTCCACGTCCGCGCCGTAGCTGGAGAAGCCGTCCTGGTCGTAGCCGATGTCCTCGACGACGCCGCGCGCGATATTGGTGATCAGCTCGCGGTTCACCACCGTCATGCCGCCGTGCTTTTCAAAGAACGGCGACTGTCCGCGGCCTTCGCCAGCGATGACGATCTTGTTGGTGGTGGTCAGCGTCTCACAGCCGAGACGTGTGTTCACCTGGCTGTCGTCGGCAATGCCGAGCTTGATATCGTTTTCGAGAAACGCATCGAGCACCGCATCGGAGATCTGATCGCAGACCTTGTCCGGATGACCTTCCGAAACGGACTCGCTGGTGAACAGGAAGTTCTTGTGAGCCACCGCTGAAACTTCTCCATGGCGCGGCTGAGTTCAGCCGCGTCGTTTTAAGCCGGAGTGTTTCTTGCAGTGGTCGTGCACAAGGTCAAGATGCGGGCAACAGTGGGCCACTTCCACTATTACGGTTGGGAGAAGGCGGGACGCCTTACTCCTCTCCCGCGATCTGCTCGACGAGATCGACGATGCGGCGGCGCAACTTGCTGTTCTTGATTCGCATGAACGATTTGGTCAGCGACAGGCCGTCCGAGGTCGCCAGGAAGTCGGAGACATAGGCCGGCGACGGGGCCTCGGCCATGCCGCCCGCCGGGAGACCGGCGGTCTGCGGCGCGCCTTCGAAGAAGAACGAGACCGGCACCTGGAGGATGTGGGCGATCTGCTGGAGGCGGCTGGCGCCGATGCGGTTGGTGCCCTTCTCGTACTTCTGAACCTGCTGGAAGGTCAGGCCAAGGGCATCCCCAAGCTTCTCCTGACTCATGCCCAGCATCATGCGGCGCATGCGCACGCGAGAGCCAACGTGCTTGTCAATCGGATTGGGTGCCTTCTTAGCCATAAATATCTCCTATGCCTCCATCGTGGAGCGTGATGTCACAACTTGCGGAACTGTTGCAATCGGTCAAGTCCTGCCCATTCGCGAACACCGTCAAGGAAACCTGAAATTTTTGTGCGTATTTTCCCAAATTCGATCTTTCGGAAATTTTATGTCCGATATCGAACAGTCTAGTTTTTTTCTTTTTAGAATAAGCATTTGCGGTGGTCGGCCGTGCGTTTCAATCTATGCACGAAGCCTTCGGCGTCCGACCGTAATGAGACTAACTACCAAAAATAGAAACAACCCGCCGCTACTAAATTTCACATACATGGTTCTCTCGATCGGCTGCGGAAGCGGGGCATCGAGAACGCCTTCGACGCCCAGAGGTAGGGACGTAACGATCCGTCCCACCGGGTCGATCACCGCCGAGATGCCGGTGTTCGCCGCGCGCACCAGCGGCAACCCTTCGGCGATCGCCAGCACGCGTGCTTGCTGAAAGTGCTGATACGGCCCCGAGCTCATGCCGAACCAACCGTCATTTGTGACATTCACCAGCCAGCCAGGACGTTCATCGTCCGGAACGGCATCGCCGGGGAAAATTGCTTCGTAGCAGACCAGCGGCAGCATCTTCGGCGCACCCGAAAGATCCATCGTGCGTCGCCGGTCACCGGACAGGAAGCCGCCCGCCTGCTTGGTCAGTTGCTGAAGGCCGAGCTTTTCCAGGAAGGTCTGGAACGGCAGATACTCGCCGAACGGCACGAGATGCACTTTGTCATAAATGCCCCGGATAGAGCCGTCTGCATCGATCACATAAACGGAATTATAGGCACGTACGGCGCGCGAATCGGGCGTCGGCGGCACGGCGCGAATGGCGCCGACGATGAGCTCGGTGTTCGGCTTGAGCAGCGACACGATCTGCGCCAGCGCTTCCGGCTCACGCGTAAGGAAGAACGGGAACGCCGATTCCGGCCAGATCAAATGCGTGAAGTCGCGTGCGCCTTGCGAGTCCGGTCCGGTGGCGCGATCGGACAGCTTCAGGTACCGCGCCATCACCTCGTCTTTGGCGGCGTAGTTGAACTTGGCATCCTGCTGCAGATTGGGCTGCATGATGCGCAGCTTCACGTCCTTTACCAACGTGGTCGGATAGGTGGCGAGGCGCGCCGCGCCGTAGCCGGTCATGGCGGCCAGAAGGATGAGGCCGAGCAGCACAGGCCGGTAGGGATGGGGCGTATCGTCGGGCTCGTCCGCCAGCACCGCCGGGCTCGCGCAAATGGCGAGCGCTAAAAATGTCAGCCCCCAAATGCCGACCACGGAGACGCTCTGCGCCAGCACCAGCGGTTGCGTCAGGGCATAGCCGAAGGTGTTCCAGGGGAAGCCGGTGAGCAGATGGCCTCGCAACCATTCCGCGATCGTCATCGTTGCTGCCAGCGCCAGGATACGGACCGGCCCGCGCACCCAGATCAGACGCGCCGCGGCAAGGCCCAGGCCGGTGTAGATCGCGAGATAAGCGGGGAGGCCGGCGACCGCGACCGGCAGCAGCCAGCCGAAGGTCTTGGCATCGACCAGGAAGGCGTAGCCAATCCAGTACAAGCCGGCGACGAAATAGCCGAAACCAAAGCACCAGCCGGCGATGGCCGCGCTCCAGGCGCCGCCCCAGCGTTCGTCGGCGGATCCGTCCACCAGCCAGACCAACACGGGGAATGTAACGAACAGGATCGGCCAGGCGTTCACCGGCGCCAGCGCCAGCGCCGAAGCCGCGCCCGCCACAACGGCGATCAGAGCCCGCTGCCAGCCGAAGGCGAGCACAGTCGCATGGGCGGCTTTGGTGGCGAGGCGGATGAGCGTCACGGCCGGGGTGCGCCCGGCGGTGTGGAACCGGTGTCCGGCTCTTTCTCGATGGCTTCGTCGCCGGGCATGGGTGGCGGCGCGACGCCGGCCAGGACCGCGTCGGGTTCGCGGCGGCGCGGCTCGCGCGTCGCATCGCGCGTGGCGTCGCGGCGCTCCTTCAGGCGGATGATGCGCACGCGCTTGATGCGGCGCGGATCGGCATCGAGCACTTCGAACTCGAACAGGCCGGGCCCGGGGATCAACTCGCCGCGCAAGGGCAGACGGCCCGCGCGCGTGACCAGATAGCCGCCCAAAGTATCGACCTCTTCGGCGTCTTCGCCCAGATCGAAATCGTTGCCGACGAAGCCGACGACGTCCTCGAGATTGGCGCGGGCATCCGCGACATATGTGCCGTCGGGCTGGCGTATCACGGATGGCGCGTCATCCTCGTCGTGCTCGTCGGCGATCTCGCCGACGATCTGCTCGACGATGTCCTCGATCGAGATCAAGCCATCGGTGCCACCGTATTCATCGACGACCAGCGCGAGATGGATGCGTGTCGCCTGCATGCGCGCGAGCAGGTCGATGGCGCGCATCGATGGCGGCACGAAAAGAATTTCGCGCACGATCTTGGTCGCCGACAAGGGCGTGGCGAGATTGATGGCCTTGAAGTCGAGGCCCGCCGGCAGCGGCTTCTTGCGCTTGGCGTTTTTTTCCGGATCGACTGCCGCGCGGGCGGTCATGAAGGCGATCAGGTCGCGGATGTGGACCATGCCGACCGGATCGTCGAGCGTTTCGTTGTAGACGACGAGGCGCGAATGGCCGGCACCTTCGAAGGTGCGCACCAGCTCGCCGAGCTGGATGTCCTGCTGCACCGAGATGATGTCGGCGCGCGGCACCATGACGTCGCCGACGCGGCGCTCGCGGAGCGCCAGGATGTTCTTGAGCATCCGGCTCTCTTCCGGAGAGAAGCCGGATTCGCTCGGCGGCATTTCGTCGAGCACGTCCTTGAGGTCGGCGCGGATCGAGCCGTTGCGCCAGCCGAACAAAGCGCGGACGGTGCGCAGGAACCAGCCTTCGCCGCCCTCGCGCGGTGGTTTCACCGGCACGGGCAGATGGCGCGGCTCGTAGGACGCGTTGGGAGAGCTGGTACTGGAGGGATCGCTGTCAGGCATGGCGGTCAGGCGTTGCCCGGCTCGGTCGCGCGATAGGGATCGGCGATCTGCAGACGGGCCAGAATTTGGCGCTCGAGCCCCTCCATCACATCGGCTTCAGAATCGGTCTGGTGATCGTACCCCAACAGATGCAGATAGCCATGCACGACGAGGTGCGTGAGGTGATGCGCTAAGAGCTTGTTTTCTTGGGCTGATTCTCGCGCCAGGGTCTCGTAGGCGACGATGATGTCGCCGAGCAGAGCCGGCAGGCCGGCCAGTTTCGGTGTCGAGGTGGGAAAAGACAGCACGTTGGTCGGCTTGTCGATGCCGCGCCATTGCCGGTTCAGCGCCTGGACGGCGGCATCATCGGTCAGCACCACGCTCATCTCGCCGGCGGAGGGTTCGCATGCGGCGGCTGCGGCAATCGCCTGACGCACGGTGTCTTCCGCCGCGGGCAGGGCGTCCCACAGTGCCGACTGCACATCGATATCGATGTCGGGCGCAGAAGCGCGCCGCTTCGATGCCGCGGTCATGGTGTGCCTTTTTTCACCGGCGTCACGCCATCGTAAGCGGCGACGATACGCGCCACCAGTTCATGGCGGATGACGTCTTCATGACCGAAGGCGACATGACCAACGCCTTCGATACCCGACAGGAGCTTGACGGCTTCCGCCAAGCCCGAGGTCTGGCCGTTCGGCAAGTCGACTTGGCTCGGATCGCCGGTGACGATCATGCGGCTGTTCTCGCCCAACCGGGTCAAGAACATCTTCATCTGCATCGAGGTCGTGTTCTGCGCTTCGTCGAGGATGACACAGGCATTCGCCAGCGTGCGGCCGCGCATGAAGGCGAGTGGCGCGATCTCGATCTCGCCGGCTTGCAGCGCGCGTTCGACAATGCGCGCATCCATCAAATCATAGAGCGCGTCGTAGATCGGCCGCAGATAGGGGTCGACCTTCTCGCGCATGTCGCCGGGCAGGAAGCCCAAGCGCTCGCCCGCTTCCACCGCCGGCCGCGACAGGATGATGCGGTCGACTTCCTTGCGCTCGAACATCTGCACGGCCTGCGCGACGGCAAGCCAGGTCTTGCCTGTGCCGGCGGGGCCTGTGCCGAACACCAGCGAATAGCGCTTGAGCGCGCGGATATAGGCGCTCTGCGCGGCGGTGCGGGCGCGCACCGGCCGCTTGCGCAGATTGATCTCTTCGAACGAGGGGCGCTTGTCCTCCGGCTCGTAGTCGAACAGCGAGCCCTGCGCGATTGCTTGGCGGATGGCGCCCTCGACGTCGCCCTGGCCGAGATCGCGGCCGCGCTTGGTCTGCTCATACAGCCCTTCGAGCACGCGGCGGGCCTGCTCGCAGGCGCCGCGCGAACCGTCCAACGTGACGTGATTGCCGCGCTGCTCCGCCTGCACGCCGAGGCGGCGCTCGATCAGCGCGAGGTTTTGCCCGTACTGCCCGAATAGGATGGAGGCGAGCTTATTGTCCTCGAAAGCCAGCACGACTTGCGTGGTCGCCGTCTCGTCAGAGGCGGCGGCGGGCGGGATCACGGGATCCGATGTGCGCAAAGGCGGCTCTATGCTCCTGCTTCAACCAAAACAGGCGCGCGGGCTTCCTCAGCCAGCACGCCGAACAACGTATTGGTGCCCATCTCGGTAATCGCCACCGGCACGACCGATCCGATCAGCGTGGCCCGGGCCATGACCTGCACCGCTTGCAAATATGGGGACTTGCCGACCAGTTGCCCAGGGAGCCGGCCCGGCTTTTCCAACAGCACCGGCAGGGTCTGGCCGACGAAACTGGCGTTGAAATCGTGCTGCTGGCGGGCGATCAGGGCCTGAAGGAGGTGCAGCCGCCGGGTTTTCTCCGCCGGCGGCACCTGGTCCTCAAGGTCCGCGGCCGGCGTGCCCGGGCGCGGCGAATAGGCGAAGGTATAGGCGCCGGCGTAACGGACGTCCTCGATCAGGCTGAGGGTGTCCTGGAAATCCTCCTCGGTCTCGCCCGGGAACCCGACAATGAAGTCGGAGGTGAAGGCCAGATCCGGTCGCGCCGCGCGCAGCCGCGCGATGACGTCGAGATATTGGGCGCGCGTATGCTTGCGGTTCATGGCTTCGAGGATGCGATCCGCGCCGGATTGTACCGGCAAGTGTACGTAGGGCATCAGCGCCGGCAGATCGGCATGCGCGGCGATCAGGTCGTCGTCCATGTCGTTGGGATGGCTGGTCGTGTAGCGCAGCCGTTCGATGCCGGGCACGCGCGCCAGCCGCCGCAGCAAGGCGCCGAAATGAGCCGGCGCACCGTCGGCGCCGAGCCCGTGATAGCCGTTGACGTTCTGCCCGATCAAAGTGACTTCACGCACGCCGGCGCTGGCGAGGCGCTCGACTTCCGCGGCCACCTTCTCGACCGGGCGTGAGATTTCCGCGCCGCGCGTATAAGGCACGACGCAGAAGGTGCAGAACTTGTCGCAGCCTTCTTGCACGGTGACGAAGGCGGCAACGCCGCGCTTGGCGATCTGTTCGCGGCTGGGCGCTGCCAGCACATCGAAACGGTCCTCGACCGGAAACTCCGTATCGACGACCTTCTCGCCTGATTGCGCGCGCGCGATCATCTCCGGCAGGCGGTGATAGTTCTGCGAGCCGACGACGAGATCGACCGCGCCGGAACGGCGCAGAATTTCCTGGCCCTCGGCCTGTGCGACGCAGCCGGCGACCGCGATCAGCATGGTGCGGCCCTGCGCGGCGGCTTCCTCTTTCATCATCCGCAGCCGGCCGAGCTCGGAATAGACCTTGTCGGTCGCCTTCTCGCGGATATTGCAGGTGTTGAGGATAACGAGGTCGGCCCCGTCGGGCGTCGCCGTCTCGGCAAAGCCGGCCGGCGCCAGGGTGTCCGCCATACGATTTGAATCGTAGACGTTCATCTGGCAGCCGAAGGATTTGACGTGGACCTTGCGCGCGTTGCTCATGCCGTTTCGTCGCCGAAGGAGCCCGCTCCCAGCGGGTTTTGCGGCCAATTCGTCAATAAATTCAATGGGCCAATAAGCCGGGACAAGCCCGGCCATAACGCCATTGGGGGTGACCGTGTGACGGCCGTCTTAGCCGTTCTGGGGGCAAAAATAAACGCCGGTCACTCGGCGGCGGCCTGGGCCTCGGGCGCCCGGGCTTTGAGCGGAATCGGCCGGCCGCGCAGCGCACCGGCCATCAGGCGGTGGACCTCGTCATGCAGCTTGCGGGTCATGGCCTTGCGGTCGAGCGTGCCATCGGCCGGGACCGGCTCGCCATAGCTCACCACCACGTCGATGACGCCTTCGCCGACGAACCGTTTGATGTGCGGCATGAAGTCGAGATCGCCATACCAGGCGACCAAAGGCCGCTGGCGCTTGCTCATCGGCATGCCGTGCTGGCCCGTATAAGTGATCGCCATCGGCTGGATGACGATGCGGTCGGCGCCACCTTTGTGCGCGGCCGCGGCTTCTTCCACGCTGCCCAGGAGCGCCGAGCGGAACGGCAGCACGCGGTTGCCGTCGCTCGATGTGCCTTCGGCGAACAGCACCACGGAGGTTCCGCCGGCGAGACGCTCGACGATCTGGCTCACCGCGTCGCCGGCCTGATGGCGGCGGTTGCGGTCGACGAAGACCGTGCGCTGAATCTTGGCGGTAATGCCGACCAGCGGCCAGCTCGCGACTTCGCGCTTGGCGACGAAGGCGACCGGCGCGATCGAGCCGATCACCACGATGTCGGCCCAGGACACGTGATTGGAGACGAATAGCACGGCACGGTCGCGCACCGGCGCGCCTGACAGTCGGACGCGGATGCGCAGGAGCGAACACAGCACCCGATAATAATTAGAGCAGATGAAACCCCAGCCGGGCAGTCCGAGCTTGCCGAGCAGCCACTGGATCGAGATCAAGAGCGGCGTCATCGTGAAGAAGAACGCCGCGATGAACAGGCCCCGCAGCATCAGGACATTCTCGGTCTAGGGGGTGTCACGAACGCCCGTTCTTCTCGTCGTTCAGCGGCACCGCATAAAGCTCGAGCCGGTGGTCGATGAGCTTGTAGCCAAGCTTGCGGGCGACCTCCGCCTGGAGGCGCTCGATCTCTTCCGACTGGAATTCGATCACCTCGCCGGTGCGCAGGTTGATCAGATGATCGTGGTGCGCCTCTGAAGAAGTCTCGTAGCGGGCGCGGCCGTCACGGAAATCGTGCTTCTCGATGATGCCGGCGTCCTCGAACAGACGCACGGTGCGGTAAACGGTTGAGATCGAGATGCGGTCGTCGACCTTGGCGCAACGGCGGTACAATTCCTCGACGTCGGGGTGGTCATCGGAATCCGCCAGAACGCGGGCGATCACGCGCCGCTGCTCCGTCATGCGCATGCCTTTGGCCGCGCAGAGGGCCTCGATGTTCTTCCTCTCCATCGGAATTTTGTCAGGCGTCACGTTCGCAACCCGGATCGGTTTCAATCCGGCCCTTCTAGCATATCGAGATTGCAGGGGAATGGACTGATTACCGCTCAGCCGAGATCGCGGCGTAAAATCAGTGCGCTGGCCGGTTTGCCGCCGGCTTTCGGGTAGTAATTCGGGCGGCGCCCGACTTCATGAAAGCCGGCGCGGCTGTAGAGGCGAATCGCGGACGCATTGTGCTCGTCGACTTCCAGGAACACGGTCCGCGCGCCTAAGGCCGCCAGCCGCCGCAAGTGTAATGTCAGCAGCGCGCGTCCCAAGCCTTTGCCCCGGCGGTTGCCGGCAATGGCGATTGACAGGATTTCTGCCTCATCAGCGGCGCTACGCGACATGATGAAACCCGCGAACTTGGCGCCAACAGTGGCGCGGTGGGCGATCACGGAACGATCGAGCAGCAGCGTCTCGACCTCCTGTTCGCTCCAGCCACGCCGGAACGAAGCCGCATGCAGCGCCGCGATGGCGGCCGTGTCACGTGCGCCCGCTTCGGCGAGCATCGGCTCGCCACCGCCGAACAGACGTCCGAGAAAGCCCATCATCGGCGCGCCAGTTGCGATGAATCCTGCGGCTGTGCGTCGGGCGCGCGCAAGTACAGCGGCCGCGGCGGCACGCCGGTCTCGGGCGAGGCGGCGCCCAATTGCGCCACCCAATCGATGTCGGGCGCGCCGCGCTGTTCGATCGAACGGGGCGGACGTTCGTCGGCGGGCCAGTTGGCCGCCAAGAGATCGGCGGCGGTACCGACGATGCGCGGCGCGCCGCTATTGGCGGCCGCGCGCACCGCTTCGCGCAACGGGGCGACGCGCGGCGCGACCAAAGTGCGGCCGCCGGGACCGAACACCTGGAGATAGACATGCTCGTGCCGCGCATCGACCGCGGCGACCACCGGCAGCGTATCGTCGGCGGCGATGAGTGGCGTGGCGTAGGCGGCAAGCGTCGATAGCCCGACGACGGGCTTGCCGGCGGCGAGCCCGATACCGCGCGCGGCGGCGATACCGACGCGCAGGCCGGTGAAGCTGCCGGGGCCGATGGTGACGGCGATGCGGTCGAGCTGCGCGAAAGCGCAACCGGCGTGGTCCATGACGCGCTTGACCAGCGGCATCAGCGCTTCGGCATGGCCGCGCTGCATGGTCAGCGTTTCATGCGCGATAATGTCCGCGCGGTCGGTGTCGAGCACGGCCGCCGCGCAGGCTTCGAGCGCTGTATCGATGGCAAGGACGCGCATGGGGTTACTTTTACTAATGCGCGGCCAAAAGCAACGACGTCATTCCGGACCGCGCGCAGCGCGGATCCGGAATCCAGAAACAGGCGCAGAATGTGTGTCTGGATTCCGGGCCCGGCCCTTCGGGTCGTCCCGGAATGACAAAGTGGTTTTAAACAGGCCGGACCTCAGTCACTTCCGGCACGAAGTGCTTCAGCAGGTTCTGGATGCCGTGCTTGAGCGTGGCGGTGGACGACGGGCAGCCGGAGCAGGCGCCCTGCATGTGCAGGTACACGATGCCTTCCTTGTAGCCCTTGAAGGTGATGTCGCCGCCATCCCCGGCCACCGCGGGCCGCACGCGCGTTTCGAGCAGATCCTTGATCAGCGTCACGGTCTCTTCGTCGGCCGAGTCGAAGAACTCGTCGTCGGCCTTGGCCGCCTGCTGCTCCTGCGCCAGCAGCGGCGCGCCGGACATGTAGTGTTCCATGATGGCGCCGAGGATCGCCGGCTTCATCTGCTGCCAGTCGCCGTCGGCCTTGGTGACCGAGATGAAATCGCCGCCGAAGAACACGCCGCCGACATGCGGGATGTCGAACAGGCGCTGCGCCAGCGGCGATTGCGCGGCGGCCTCTTTGCTCGGCATGTCGAGCGTGCCGGCATCGAGCACGGCGCGGCCGGGGAGGAACTTCAGGGTTGCCGGATTGGGCGTGGCTTCGGTCTGAATGAACATCGTTGGCTCCTTGCCTCAAGCGGGTTCAAGGCCCGTGGGCGAGATGACTATAGCCGATAGATGGCGCTTGCGGCGGATGGGGTCAACCGAGGGGGCAGCTTTCCCTCTCCCCCGTCCTCCACGGGGGAGAGGGTGCCGCTGCGCCATGATTTAAGGCTGTTTCCCGGCCATCACCCGCAGGCGATGCCCGTCCGGGTCGAGTACGACGAAGGTATGGCCAAAATCCATGTCGGTGGGCGCCTGGGCGATGCGCAGGCCCCGCGCCTTCCAGTCGGCATGGCAGGCTTCCACCGCTTTGGCGTCGCTGACGCCGAAATCGATCTCCAGGGCGCCCGGGGTGCCGGTAACGGCTGGCTCGACCTCGCGGCGCGACCACAGGCCGAGCATGACCGGCGGCAGCGGGAACATGGCGAAGTTGGCTGAGGATTCGACCGGCTGGCGGCCGAGCAAGTCGGCATAGAAGGCAACACTTTTGGCAACGT
>JANLJK010000369.1 GCA_029255525.1 Pseudolabrys sp. | reverse complement strand
GCTGCGAGCGTCACCACCGAGCTGCCGATCTTGGCCGACCAGTTCAGCGTCTCCGGGCTCTGCGTCAGCGTCGTGAACAAAGGCGGATGCGGCAATTGCTTCGGCTTCGGCACCGTGGCGATCTGCTTGAGGATACCGTTGTCGACGCCGGCCTTCAGCCGCGCCGAGATCGGGTGGTTCCACTGCAGGCCGCTCGGCGGAATGGAGATGAATTCGCCCTGGAAGTCCCACAGGTCCTCGGTCCAGGAGCGGCGCATCACCTCGAACCATTCCTCGACGATACGCCGATTCAAGGCCTCGACTTCAGCCTTGCCGGTGCCCGACGCGTTGACGTGATAATGCTGACCCATCACCCCGACCGAACGCGGCTGGTAGCCGCGGCTCAGCCCGATATCGAGCCGGCCGCCGGTGAGATGGTCCGCCATCGCGATATCTTCGGCGAGGCGCAGCGGATTCCAGTTCGGCAGCACCAGGCCCATCTGGCCCTGGCGCAGACGCTTGGTGTGCTGCGCCAGATAGACATTGAGCATCAGCGGATTGGGCGTGACGTGATAGCCCTCGATCTCGAAGTGATGCTCGGCGAACATCATCGAGGTCCAGCCGGTTTCGTCGGCGCAGATCGCCTGCTCGCGCAATTCGTCGATCGTCGTGTCGTAGCGCTGGCCGTCGAGGCCCCACAGGCCTTTGCCGAGATCCGCATCCGACGCCACGGCGACCGGATAGAACATGCCGAATTTCATTGGAGAGCCCCCCGAAACAGTGCCTGTTGTTGCGGGGAGTATGGGTCAGCACCCAAGACGGCCAACGGACCGTCTTGCGCAGGGCGCAAGAGGCGCTGATAATTGCCGGCGCGTCAAAAAGCGCTCATTTCCTGGCCAGAATCCGCGCCACCTTCTCGATGCTGCGGCCGCCGAAATAAGCGGTCAGCACGATCATGGCCCACTGCGCGACGTCGCCGGTGAGCGCGTCGGTCGACCCCAGCCCGAAGACCTGACGCCACTTGGCCAGTTCATCGCACCATGCGGCCGAGAATTGCGGGCCGCGCAACGTGTCGGGTTCCTCCGCCGAGAACAGTTGCGCCACCGCGCCGTTTTCCCATTGCAGGCGCTTGCGCGACGGGATCCATTCCGGCCTGTCCTTAGGCGGGTGCACGGCGAGCACGCCGGACACACCCTCCACCATCACCTCGCGCGCGTCGTGCTCGGTCTCGCCGATCAGCGCGATGCGCGCCTTGGGATCGCATGCCGCAAGCCGCACCCATTCGGCGCCGGCGCGCGTCTTGCCCGCGCCACGCCCGCCGAGGACCAACCATGTGGTCCAATCCGCACCGCTGTTGGCCAGCGCCGGCGGCAACTGATGCGGATGGCTGAACGAGCCGAAGTCGGCGTTGAAGCCATCAACCTCCACCGGCCTCATCGACGCCATCAATTGCGTCACGACCGACTCCGCTTCTGGCGCGCTCAGCCGCGACAAGGCTGTTAATGCGGCGCGCCAGTTCGCAGCGCAGGTCGTCAATATTGATGGGTAGGATGTCGTCGTTGGGATCATGGGCGGGCTCGACCTCCTCGGGCGCGTTCAGCGCCGTGATTTCGCGCAAAGTGCGGGCTATGCCGGCGAGTGTGCGGGCCGTGCGATCCGCTTCCGCCTGGCCCTCGGGATCGAGCTGCGCCAGAACGCGCTCGATCGCGTCCATCTCACGCTCGGCGGTGCGTATGATGCGGTCGGCGAGCGCAAGGCGCGCTTGTTCGCGCTGCTCAGGCGTGCGCTCCGGCACGGCGATGGCGACAGCCTGCGCCGTGGCATCGCTAGCGCCCGGCGGCGCCACGGCGTCCGTCACCGCGCGAACGAATTGATAGGTCGCTTCGCTGGCGCGCCGCCGCGCCCATTGGCCCTCGCGCACGCGCCTGTAAAAGTTGGACCTCGACAAGCCGAGCATCGCCGCGATGTCGTCAACCGGCGCCAGGGTCTTCTCGTAGAGATATCTTGCCTTGGCGAG
>JANLJK010000368.1 GCA_029255525.1 Pseudolabrys sp. | reverse complement strand
CTCACCATCGACAAGGGTGAGTTCGTCTCGATCATCGGCCATTCCGGCTGCGGCAAGTCCACGCTCCTCAACCTGATCGCCGGCCTCACCCGCGTTTCCTCCGGCGCCGTGCTGCTGGAAAACCAGGAGGTCAACGAGCCAGGCCCGGAACGCGCCGTCGTGTTCCAGAACCACTCACTGCTGCCTTGGCTCACCGTCTACGAAAACGTCAACCTCGCCGTCTCCAAGGTCTTCGCCGGTCGCAAGACCAAGGCGGAGAAGCATGACTGGGTCATGCGCAATCTGGATCTGGTCCAGATGGGGCATGCCAGGGACAAGCGCCCGGCGGAAATCTCGGGCGGCATGAAGCAGCGCGTCGGCATTGCCCGGGCGCTCGCAATGGAACCGAAGATCCTTCTGCTCGACGAGCCCTTCGGCGCGCTCGATGCGCTGACCCGCGCCCATCTGCAGGACGCGGTGATGGAGATCCATTCCCGCCTCGGAAACACGATGATCATGATCACCCATGACGTCGACGAGGCGGTGCTGCTCTCCGACCGCATCGTCATGATGACCAATGGTCCGGCCGCGCGCATCGGCGAAGTGCTGGACGTCTCGATCCCGCGCCCGCGCGACCGCATCGCGCTCGCCGCCGACCGCACCTACCTCAAATCCCGCGAAGCCGTGCTGAAGTTCCTCTACGAACGTCACCGCTTCGTCGAAGCCGCGGAGTAACATCAATGGCTGAGAAACTCGTTATCATCGGCAATGGCATGGCCCCCGGCCGCATGCTGGAGGAATTGTTCGAAAAGGCCCCCGGTCTTTACGACGTGACCATTTTCAACGCCGAGCCGCGCGTCAACTACGACCGCATCATGCTCTCGCCAGTCCTGTCGGGCGAAAAATCCTATGAAGACATCGTCATCCACAATGACGACTGGTACGCCGCGAATGGCGTGACCCTGCACAAGGGCGCCAAGGTTACCGAGATCGACCGTCATGCAAGGACGGTGACATCGGCCAACGGCATTACGGTAACCTACGACAAGCTGGTCATCGCCACCGGCTCGCTGCCCTTCATCATTCCGGTTCCCGGTCATCAGTTGCCCGGCGTGCTCGCCTATCGCGACCTCGACGATGTCGAGAACATGCTGAAGATCGCAGAAGACAAGGGCCGCGCCATCGTCATCGGCGCCGGTCTCCTGGGGCTTGAAGCGGCCTATGGCCTGAAGCGCCAGGGCATGGATGTCACCGTCATCCACCTGATGCCGACCATCATGGAGCGCCAGCTCGACCCGGCCGCCGCCTATCTGCTCGAAAAGGCGCTGAGCGAACGCGGCATCGACATCATCACCAAGGCCAACACCAAGCAGATCCTCGGAACCGACAAGGTCGAGGGCATCGAGCTGGAAGACGGTCGGGTGATCGAGGGTGACATGGTGGTGATGGCCGTCGGCATCCGTCCAGCCTCGGCGCTCGCAAGGGACGCCGGCATCGCCGTCAATCGCGGCATCGTCGTCGACGACGGCATGATGACTTCGGACCCGAATGTCTTTGCGCTCGGCGAATGCGCCGAGCATCGCGGCACCTGCTACGGCCTCGTCGCCCCGCTCTACGAGGCCGCCCGCGTGCTTGCCGATCGGCTGACCGGCGGCCATGCCGAATATCATGGCTCCGTCGTCAACACGAAGCTCAAGGTCACCGGCATCAATCTGTTTTCCGCCGGCGATTTCGCCGAGGCCCCGGACCGGCAGGAAATCGTGCTGCGCGATGCCTCGGCCGGCGTCTACAAGCGCCTCGTGCTGAAGGACAATCGCATCATCGGCGCCGTGCTTTACGGCGAAACCGCCGATGGCTCGTGGTTCTTCGACCTGATGAAGAAGGGCACCGACATCGCCGAGATGCGCGATACCCTGATCTTCGGCCAGTCCTACCAGGGAGGGTCTCCGCTGGACCCTATGGCGGCCGTTGCAGCCTTGCCGGATGATGCGGAAATCTGTGGCTGCAACGGCGTCTGCAAGGGCA
>JANLJK010000367.1 GCA_029255525.1 Pseudolabrys sp. | reverse complement strand
CCGACTTTACCTCGCCGTCGCCGTGCTGCATGCCCAAGAGGCCGATCGGCGCCAGCGCGAAGGGCGCGTTGACCGGCTGGCCGAGGATCGTGGTCGCGGTCGAGCGCGTCGACACGTCGACCATCACGCGCTGGCGCAATTTGATGGCGCCGAGATCGGCGCGGTTGGCGCGATAGGTGTCCTCATTATACGAGCCGCTATCGGCGTAGTCGTAAAAGACGTGCGGCACGCGGCGCCGCGCCTCAAGGCGGAGGTCCTCGATGGAAGGCAGGTTTTTCATGGGAAATCGCGTCCGGCTGCGGTCGTTAACCGGGTAGCACAGGGGCGAGGCCCGCGAAATGGCGCCGGCGGCCCGCCATCCCGGTGGAAAAGCCCTTCCGGCCACCGGCCGTTAACGCCGCTCGGTAATGATTCCTCATAATTTTTGAAGTAATTTCACGGCCTTGGCCGTATTATCAGGCCCCGCGGGCTGGTACGCCGTCCGTCACAATCAGCAATCCGGGGCCTTCCTGTAGCGTGGGCGTTGAGGGGCATTAGATGGTTCGTCGCTATTTCGGCACCGACGGCATTCGCGGCCGGGCCAACAAGGTCATTACGCCGGAGCTGGCGCTCAAAGTGGGCCAGGCCGCCGGCCTGATGTTCCGCAACGGCGACCATCGCCACCGCGTGCTGATCGGCAAGGACACCCGCCTCTCCGGCTACATGATCGAGAACGCGCTGGTCGCGGGCTTCACCTCGGTCGGCATGGACGTGCTGTTGACCGGCCCGATCCCGACGCCGGCCGTCGGCATGCTGGCGCGCTCGATGCGCGCCGATCTCGGCGTCATGATCTCCGCCTCGCACAATCCGTTCGACGACAACGGCATCAAGCTGTTCGGCCCGGACGGCTTCAAGCTCAATGACGAGATGGAGTTCAGGATCGAGGCGCTGCTCGAATCCGATCTCACCAAGCAGCTCGCCGAAAGCCACGATCTCGGCCGCGCCCGCCGTATCGACGGCGTGCAGGACCGCTATATCGAATTCGCCAAGCTGACCTTGCCGCGCCATCTCTCGCTTGAGGGCCTGCGCGTGGTGGTCGATTGCGCCAACGGCGCGGCGTACAAAGTCGCGCCCGGCGCGCTGTGGGAAATGGGCGCCGACGTCATCGAGATCGGCGTCGAGCCGGACGGCTTCAACATCAACAAGGAATGCGGCTCGACCGACCTTGCCCAGATATCGCGTAAAGTACGCGAGATGCGTGCCGACATCGGCATCGCGCTCGACGGCGACGCCGACCGCGTGATGATCATCGACGAGCGCGGCCATGTCGTCGACGGCGACCAGTTGCTCGCCGTCATCGCCGAGAGCTTCAAGGAAGACGGCCGTCTGCAGAAGGCGGGCGTGGTGTCGACCGTGATGTCCAATCTCGGCCTCGAGCGGCATCTCGCGGCGCAAGGCATCGACTTGCTGCGTACGCCGGTCGGCGACCGCTACGTGCTCGAGCGCATGCGCGCCGACGGCTACAATGTCGGCGGCGAGCAATCGGGCCACATCATCCTGTCCGATTACTGCACCACCGGCGACGGCCTCGTCGCCGCGCTGCAGGTGCTGGCCGTGGTCAAGCGCCACAATAAGCCGGTGTCGGAAGTCTGCCACCGCTTCGAGCCGCTGCCGCAAATCCTCAAGAACGTGCGCTACCGCACTGGCAAGCCGCTCGACAATCCGCAGGTCAAGGCCGCGATCCTGGATGCCGAGAAGCGGCTCAACGGCAGCGGCCGTCTGCTGATCCGCGCGTCGGGCACGGAGCCGGTGATCCGGGTGATGGGCGAGGGCGACAACCGCGATCTCGTTGAAGAAGCGCTCGATATGATCGTCTCGGCGCTGGGGCTTGCCGCCGCTGCGGCGTAAGCCGTTTTGCATCGCAGTACCGAGTATTCCGCATCGCTGCTGCGAGGATTTGCAACTGGCTGACCTCCGGCAGCCGTTGTAACAGGGGCGTCCATTTTCAGGCCGTCAGGAATTGCCGT
>JANLJK010000366.1 GCA_029255525.1 Pseudolabrys sp. | reverse complement strand
CCAATTACCATCGGTTGCAGACTGATCGCTTCTACGCATCATCGCCGCACGAACAAGCAGTAACGCAACGCCGACTCACATAAGCTCCGGCCGTCCGGATTCACGATGGAGCTGAGGGGCGGAGAATGGCGGTTGCGGCGATAGAAGCGGCAGGCCCGCAGGCACGTTGGCGGGCGGTCGCTGCGGCGTCGATCGGCAACGCTCTCGAGTGGTTCGATTTCATCGTCTACGGCTTCTTCGCCGCGATAATCGCTAAGCTGTTCTTCCCGACCGGCAGCGACACCCTGTCCCTGCTGCTGGTCTTCGCGACATTCGGCGTTACCTTCTTCATGCGTCCGTTCGGTGCGATCGTTATCGGCGCCTATGCTGATCGGCACGGCCGCAAGGCGGCCTTCACGCTGACGATCGTGCTGATGATGGTCGGCACCGCGATGATCGCTGTCGCACCCACTTACGCGACCATCGGCGTGTTCGCGCCGATCCTGATCGTCGCGGCGCGCTTGCTGCAGGGTTTCTCCGCCGGCGCTGAATTCGGCAGCGCCACGGCCTTTCTCGCCGAGCAGAATCCCGAACGGCGCGGCTTTTTCGCGAGCTGGCAGTTCGCCAGCCAGGGCCTCACGACCATCCTAGCGACCGCCATTGGCGCGATGCTCACCACAACGCTCACCGCCGATCAGATGAGTGCCTGGGGTTGGCGTATTCCCTTCCTGTTCGGCATCCTCATCGGGCCGGTCGCCTATTACATCCGCAACAATGTCGAGGAGACACCGGAATTCCGCGCGATCGAGGTGAGCGAAGCGCCGCTGCGCGAGGCTTTCTCGGAAGCCAAGAAGCGGCTGCTCGTCGCCTTCGGCGCCGTCGTCCTCTGCACCGTCGGCATGTACACGATCCTGTTCATGGCGACCTTTGCGTCGCGACAGCTCGGCCTGCCGCCGTCCGCGGCGTTCACGGCGGGCCTGCTCACCGGCGCGATCCAGCTCGCGCTAATCCCGATCTTCGGGACTTTGTCGGACCGCATCGGCCGTCTGCCAATCTCGGCGATCTCCGCCGCGTTGATGCTGGTGACGATCTACCCGTTGTTCGCTTGGCTGACGATGTCGCCCACGATCCAGGTGCTGCTGATCGTGCAGGCCATCATGGGCTTCTTGCTGGCGGGCTATATGGGAGGGCTCGCCGCGCTGCTCTCGGAGCTTTTCCCAACGCGCATGCGCACGACAGGCCTGTCGATCAGCTATTCCTTCGCCGTCGCCGTGTTCGGTGGCTTCGCGCCGTTTATCAACTCCTGGTTGGTGAGTGTGACGGGCAGCAACTTATCGCCGAGTCTGTATCTGATGCTGGCCGCCGCGATCAGCTTCTGCGCTTTGATCGCCGCGCGCGCGCTCGGCATGCGTTGATCGCGTTGGGCTGCGCCGCGCGTCGACACGTGCGCGGTAATTTCCGCGATTTTTAACCACGAAAATTACGCACGGCTTCATCATCCGGCGCGAAGGCGTGCCGTTATGTCGGTTCCATTACTCGCGCGTCACGCGGAAACGCCTGATTCCATCGCGTCAAAATAATGTTCCTTAATAATTCTCGACAAAGATGCCGGAGCAGTTGCCGAGTTGTGTAAAAATTTGCGTATCGGGTTTTGGACATGAGGGCCACACTTTCGCGTTACGGCGATCGCATCAGCGGCCTTGTGCCCGACCAGAACCTATATTTTGAACTGGTCAGCGGTCTCTATAACTCCACCAGCACGCCCAAAGCCATTCTCGGCGCGACGCTCGCGGCGCTCATCGTCATCGCGACAGCCGGTCTGCTCAGCTTCGATCCGGCTTTCGCCATCTTCTTCGTCGGCTTCCTCGCCGTTGGTTGTGTGCGTAGCGCCGGGAGCTGGCTCTATCATCGCTCCAAGCACGACCCAGCCGACCTCGGCGCGATCAAGCGTTGGGAACTGGGTGCGCTGCTCGGCGCGTGGGGCTTTGCCAGCCTCGTCGGTGTGACCGGCGCCTATGCGCTGTGGTTTCACGCCGGCACCGATGTCGAGATCCTCATCAACTGTTGCGTGATCGGCTACATCGCCGGCGTCTCCTCGCGCAATGCCAGCCGGCCGCTGATCACCATCGGCCAGATCAGCTTCACCTGCGTGCCCTTCACCATTGCGCTTCTGCTGAGCTTCGATGTCGTCCACGCCGTGCTCGCGGTCTTCATCATCATTCTCTATGTCGGCACGATCCTGGTTTCACGCAGCGTGTTCGAGAACATCGTGCTGCGCCACGAAGCCTTCAAGCATATCGAGATGCTGGCGAAGCGAGACGCGCTGACCGGCGTTTGGAACCGCGCCGCGTTTCTCAATCTGCTCAAGCATCAGTTCGGCACGGCCGAAGGTGCCGGCAACGAGATCGCGCTGATCTCGATCGACCTCGATCGTTTCAAGGACATCAACGATACTTTGGGCCATCCGGTCGGCGACGCCGTGCTCAAGGAGGTTGCGGATCGCATCGTCGGCCTGCTGCGCGCCGGTGACGAAGTGTCCAGGATCGGCGGCGACGAATTCCTCGTGATGCTCGTAGGCGATCGTGCCGCGGACGTTCAATCGGTCAGCAGGGGCATCCTCGCCATCCTTGCCGACCCGTTCTTCGCGCGCGAAACACGCAGCATCTGTGGCGCGAGCGTCGGTTATGCCATTTCGCCGCGCGACGGCACGACGCTCGATGCACTGCTGCGCAATGCCGACCTTGCGCTGTACGAAGCCAAGAAGCGCGGTCGCGGCCAGGTCGTCTCCTATACGGCGTCGCTTGCCATCCATTACGAGCAGCGCGTCGCCCTCGAGCACGATCTGCGCTTCGCCTTGGCGAATGGCGAGCTTGGCCTCGAATACCAGCCGATCGTCGATCCGCGCTCGGGGCGCGCGATCTGCTGCGAAGCGTTGTTGCGCTGGCGCCATCCGGTGCTCGGCTCCATTCCACCGGACGTCTTCATCCCTATCGCCGAAGCAACAGGCTTGATCGTGCCGATCGGAACCTGGGTGCTGAACGCGGCCTGCATGGAGGCGATGGGCTGGGCCTCGGATATCAAGGTGGCGGTGAACCTGTCGCCCATTCAGTTCCGGCGCGGCGGCGAACTCGTCGAGATTGTCAAAAAAGCCCTGTCCGACGCCGGTTTGGCGCCCGCGCGGCTCGATCTCGAAATCACCGAGTCGGTTCTGCTCGAGGACAGCGCCACGACGCTGACGCAGCTCGAGGAGTTGCGCGCCCACGGCATCGGCATCTCGCTCGACGATTTCGGCACCGGCTTCGCGTCGCTCGCTTATCTCAACGATTTTCCGTTCTCGAAGATCAAGATCGACCGCAAGTTCACGCAGATCACCGACGAGTCTCCGCGTACGCTGGCGATCATCAAGGGCATCGCCCAGATCACGCGGGAACTGCGGATCGAGCGCGTGGCCGAAGGCATCGAGACCTTCGCTCAGCTCGAGCGCATGCAGAACTTCGGGATCAATGCGATTCAAGGCTATATCTTCAGCCGGCCGCTGCCGGTTGCGCAGCTTCGGCACGTGATCAAGGCGCCGATCCTGCCGGCACCGGTCCAGACGCCGGAGGCGACGCAGACGGAAAAGTTGCGGCGGGCGGCTTCCTGAACCGCGATTACAATTGGTCGGCTGCTGACGAAATTCTGTTTCGCCGGCGGTCGCGCTGATAATCTCTTCAGGTCAATGACGTGTTCAGGTGCGCGCCAGCAGGCGATGCAGCACGGCCATCCGCATGAACTTCGACAGGCGCACCTGTTCGAAATACATCGCATTCGGCAACGAGTCGCAGTCGGGATCGATCTCGTCGAAGCGCGGCAGCGGATGATAGAGCAGGGCGTTTGAGCGCGTCCGCTCGATCTTCTCCGCGGTGATTTTGAAATGCTCCGGCGTGTCGTGCGGCGAGATGAAGCTCGACGAGGCCGGCTCGCCGATCTCCGACATGTCGTAGGGCGCCATCATGATCGCGTCGCAATCGGTCAGCGCGTATTTGATCTCGGGGATGAGGCGGTGGCCAATCTGGTGCTCGGCGAGCGTCGCCAGCAGATCCTCCGGGATGCTGTACTTCGGCGGCGGGCAGAACACGATTTCTTTCGGTGCCTCGAAGCGCAGCAACTGAATGAGCGAGCGCACCACGCGGCCGCGCGGATCGCCGCCGAAGGTGATGCTCTTGCCGCGCAACGTGCCGAGGCCGCGCCGCATCGCGTAGATGTCGATGAGGGCCTGTGTCGGGTGCTCGTTCCAGCCATCGCCGGCGTTGATCACGGGCGTCACGGCCTTGGCGGCCATGCGCGCGGCGGCGCCGGGCTCATGATGGCGAACGACGATCGCGTCGCACAGCCGCGACACGACGGCGGCGCAATCCTCCAGCGACTCGCCGACACGCTTGTTGGTGCGGGACGACGCCATATCTTCCATGCCGATGGCGCTGCCGCCGAGTGCGACAGTCGCTGCTTCGAAGCCGAGGCGGGTGCGTGTGCTGGACTGGAAGAAGAGCAGCGCGACCGTGCGGCCCGCCACGTCGTTCGTTACTTCGCCGCTCTCGAACTCGTTCGCGAGCTGACAGAAGTCGTCGACGTCATCGATCGTGAGGTCTCGGGCGGTGAGCATGTGTGGCAGACGGGCCAGCCGCGCTCTCCGGATCGGGACGACCGGCCTGCGGACGACCCTGTCCAGATAGTCGAACGAATACGCCATCACTCACACCCCACGCTGTCGGGAAAGACAGTTACTAATTTATTAGCGGTTCCTCATGTCGTTAATAAAACGGTAACCTAAAGCCGATGGGCTGTAAATGACCGGGGAGTAGCGTGATTTGAGCTTTGAGTGCGTCAAACATGGTTAATGTAACGTTAACCATTGCGCTTCGTGCATGTAACTTGAGATGCGCTGTTGAGTGGCGCTCTCATTGATGAGATCAGCCGTCCAATCTCACCGGATGCAGATGAAGCTCGGCCGCGCGTCTGCGATACCTATGCATCCAGCGGCCAAAGTTGTGCGCCTCGGCCGATGTCGGCGATGGGCCGCGCTTCCGGTACCAGCTTCAAGGATGATGTCGGTGTTGGAGCGGGCTGGTTCTTGCCGGCCTTGAAGGCATAGCTGCGTCCGAAGATCGCCTTGGCGCGAGTCGCCTGGAGGGCCACGCCGGTGGAGGTGAGCCGCGGTTCGACGGTCTCCGGCATGATGAATACCGCGCGGTCCGTTTCGATGTGCTCGGACACCTTGTTGAACACGTTCTTGTCCAAAGCGACCCCAGGCAGTGCGTAGAGCACCCAGCCCTCAGTGGTCAGTCCGATCACATCGGCGGCTTCCTTGTCATTCTGGCAGATGACGATGCCCAGATTGCTGAAGCCGCCATTGTCCTTGTCGAAGGCCTCGACCGCGCTGTGCACCGTCTGCGCGACATCGTGCACGCCGGAGGCTTGCGACAGCGTGATCAAGGTTAGCGATCCGCGGCCGCCGAACGGGCTTTTCATCACGCAATGCGGCTCCGGCGCGCCGGTGCGGTAAGCCCGGCGTGCCTGCTTCTGCGATGGATTGGTCAGCGTGTAATGGTCGAGCACCGGCTCCGATTGGTATGAGTGGTCGATGCGGATGGCGTTCTGCGACGGCAGCCATTGCGTCACCAGCGGTCGCTGCGATGAGATCAGCGCCCACGCCGCATCGAGCAGATAGCTCGCCGGCAGGCTGGGAAACTCGCAGCAGAGGTTGTTCCAGTTCTTCAGCAGGTCGAAGGTGGCCGGCGACCGACCGAAGTAAAGCAGGCTTGTCGACAGGCCGGCGCTCGACGGCATAGCCGCGAAGTCGGCACCGTCGATGTTCAGCGCGATCGATGTCAGGTCGGTGTTGCTGACCGGATCGAGCCAGATCAATGGCTTGTCGCAGGCGCGCCACGCGTCGAGCAGCAGCCGGCTGCGGATGTCGGGCCGGTCGTCGCAATGCGCGAAGGCGTCGTCGCGCTCGATCGTATAGGTGATGCCGACGATATCGAGGCCCTTGGCGAACAGTACGGCATTGGTATCCTGATGCGTGTTCGGCTTGACACAGGTGACGACGTGCGAGCGCTGAATGGCCGCGAGGCAATTCGCCGGCTTGGCGGTCGTCTTGCCGCCCCACCAGATCTGATGCGGGGAGACCGGCGCCGATGCGCCGACGACGCCATGGCACCGCAACTGCGATTTCAGGTAATCGAAGGCCGGGTCTTCACTGAAGGGAATGATGACCTTGGCATCGGGCGCGAGCGCCCGCCGCAGCGTATGAACGTGCGGCGGCGTCGGCGGTTCGTCGACGACGATGACCGGCGCGGCTGAAAGCTCTTTGTCCTTGGACCACGCCTCTACTGTGTCGCAGGCGTCGATGACGTGACAAAGCTTGTCCAACTGGCTGTCGGCGGTTTTCAAGCCACGTCGGGCAAACAGCTCTTTCAAATATACGGTCATGAAGACTGAGGTCGCTCATCGGCTTCGCAATGTCCCCTGGCCTGGAGAAAGATAACGCGACAGCCCCATAAGCCCTGCGTCGACCCTTGGCAGTCCCGGAAGCCCCCCGCTGCCGATCCGCACGCTTGTTTGTTACGGCTCGGAAACAAAAATCAGGCGCTGTTTCGAGCATCGTCTGTTGATAATTTTCACCAGTATCGAGCGGCTGAGGACTGGTGCAGCTTGAATGACCATCAGTAATTTGATGTATATCATATGTTTCTAAATCGTAATATTCGGAAACAAATGTACTTAGAACAGTCTATTCTGAAAAATTTCATCGTTTTACTACGCTAGGCAATATTTGCCCTTTGATCCTAGGCAATTTGTGCCTGTCTAAGCTCATATAATTATTATAGATTTTGAAAAATCTGCGCCCGGATTGCTTGGGCCCTCCGTTGAAAGCCTGAAGACCCCCACTTGGGCCCCCTTCGGGCCGCCCGGAGACGCAGATGACGCAAGCCTGTATGGATTTGGCCGAGCATGCGGCACAGACCGTAGTCACGGCCGACATCGGCGCGGGAGGTTCGCTGGCGGGGACGTTCGGGCGTGCGAAGGAGGCGTCCCTGACGGCGGATAATGACGATGCCTTGCTGGAGCGCATTGGCGCGAATGACCAGGAGGCGTTCCGGATCCTGGTCGAGCGCCATATCGATCGCGCTTACGGGTTGGCCCTTCGCATCCTCAATAACCGCGCCGATGCGGAAGACATCGTCCAGGACACCCTGCTGAAGATCTGGCTGCATCGCGGCCGGTGGGAAACCGGTCGGGCCAAGTTCTCCACCTGGCTTTACCGCGTCGTGACCAACCGCTGCATCGACTACCGGCGCCAGCCGCGTAACGAGGATCTCGAGCAGGTGCCCGAGGTCATGGACGAGAAGCCGCTCGCCATCGTCGAGCTGCAAAAGCACGAAGTCAGCTCCATGCTGGACGAGGCGATGGCGCGGCTGCCGGACCAGCAGCGCGTGGCGCTGATCCTTTCCTACCACGAGAGCATGAACAACGCCGAAGTCGCCGACGTCATGCAGACGACGGTCGCCGCGGTGGAGTCGCTGCTCAAGCGTGGCCGCCAGCGGCTGCGCGAGTTGCTACGGCGATCGGAGAAGGACATCCGAGGCTCGTTTACCGATGATTAGCCATATGAACGGCTGTCCGTAAAAACACCGCCCGCTCAGACGGCCGGCCCCGTTGAACTTTCCAGACGCCGGTCGACCGACGTCTGCTCGGTTTCCTGCGTGTCGCGGGACAGGGGCCTTATTCGAAACCAGGAGGTCTTCCAGTGCCTGTCATTTCCACCAATACCGCGGCGAACACCGCCGTGCGCTTCCTCAACGAGAACGCTGCGTCGCAGTCCTCGTCGCTTGCCAAGATCGCCAGCGGCTCGCGCATCAACAAGGCTTCCGACGACGCCGCCGGTCTCGCCATCGCGGCCAAGATCAGCGCCGACATCACCTCGCTGCAGCAGGCCTCGACCAACTCGACCCAGGCGGTCGCGGTGCTGCAGACCGCCGACGGCGGCGCATCGAACATCAGCGACATCCTGACCCGTATGAAATCGTTGGCTTCGCAGTCGTCCTCGGGCACGGTCACCGACACCGAGCGCACCTATCTGAACGACGAGTTCGCGCAGCTTCTGGAAGAAATCGACGGCATCGCGTCCGGCACCCGTTACAACGGCACCAGTCTTCTCGACGGCTCGAGCGACTTCGCGACTGGTGTGAACGTGCTGGTCGGTACCGATGCGTCTGACACGATCACGATCACGCTTGATGACCTCAGCACGACCAGCCTCGCCGTCGATACCCTTGATATCAGCACGCAGTCGGGCGCCGACACCGCGTTGACGTCGATCGACACCGCCATCAGCTCGGTCTCCTCCGCCCGCGCCAGCATCGGTGCCCAGCAGTCGCGGTTCGAATTCCGCGCCAACGCCATCGCGAGCACGGAAGAGAACCTGACCTCCGCGCGCTCCTCGATCACCGACGTCGACGTCGCGGCCGAGCAGGCGAAGCTCTCTTCCTCGGAAGTGAAGACCCAGGCCGCCGTCGCGGCGGCCTCGCAAGCCAACCAGCTTCCGCAGTATCTCCTGAGCCTGCTGAAGTAATCGCTCCATGCGAAAGACGGGCCGGTAATGTTGCCGGCCCGCCTTCCTTAGCTCGGCGGATGACATGACGACCGTTAGCAGTACGAGTACAACGAGCACGACGAGTACGTCCTCCTACACGTCCAGCACCTCCAGCACGAGCGCCAGCAGCTCGACGGTAGACTGGGACGCGCTGATCGAGGGCATGGTTCAGGCCAAGCTCGACAAGGCCGACACGATCGATGCGAAGGTCACCGCCAACGAGACCAAGATTTCGAGCTACCAGGAACTGCAGACCCTGCTGCAGGACGTGACCGATAAGGCCAAGGCGCTCAGCAATCCATCGGGCACGTCGAGCGCCAGTGACAATGTCTTCGCCAACCGCGCCGGTTATCTCACCGCCAATGGCGACGTCACTGCCGACACGGTCGTGTCGGTCGATGTCGACAGTGGCACCCAGGTCGGCACCTATGATCTGGTCGTCCAGCAGATCGCCAAAGCCAACAAAGTTTCCAGCGACGTGGTGGCCAGCAGCACGACGGCGCTCGGCTATGACGGCGTGTTCTCGCTCGGCGTCGAAGATGGCGACACCGTCGACATTTCCGTTACCAGCGATATGTCGCTCGCGGACATTGCGGAACTTATCAACAACCAAGCCGACAGCACCGGCGTACAGGCGACGGTGCTGCAGGTGTCGGACAGCGAGTTCCAGCTGCTGTTGACGGCGACGGCGACCGGCAAGACCATCACCGCCACGACCTCGTCGGGCGACGATGTGCTGAGCGAGCTCGGCATTATCGATTCGGAGGGGGCTTTCGCCAACGAGATCCAGGCCGCCCAGTCGGCCATCATCGAGCTCGACGGCGTCGAGATCACGCGCGATTCGAATGACATTTCCGACGTTCTCGACGGCGTGACGTTTCATCTCTATTCGACGACGCCGGACGATACGTCTGTATCCGTCCAGATCGCGCAGGATCTCACGGACATCCAGACCGCGATCCAGGATTTCGTGACCTCGTACAATGCGCTGAAGGATTTCATCATCGCGCAGAACGCGACTGCGAGCGACGGCACCGCGGATTCGAGCGCGGTGCTGTTCGGCGACGCGACCTTGCGCTCGGTCAGTCAGGCGGTCGAGAACGATCTCAACCTGATGGTCTCCAGCTACTCGCTGGCGGATCTGGGCATCACCTTCGACGTCGACAACAAGCTCGAGATCGATTCGACGCTGCTCGCCAGCGCCTTGAACAACAATATCGACAAGGTCGAAGATCTTTTCGAATTTCAGATGACGTCGTCGTCGTCCAATATCCGGCTGCTGGCCCGCGGCTCGGACGCGCCGACCTCGTTCACGCTCGACGTGGTGGTCGATGGCTCCGGCGCCGTCACGTCGGCCTCGGTCGGGGGCGATTCGTCATTGTTCGAGATCGACGGTACCCGCATCAAGGGCAAGGACGGCACGGCCTACGAAGGCTTCTCGTTCTCGTTCTCCGGCTCGGCGTCGGAATCGATCGACATCACGCTGAGCTACGGTTTGGCCGAGCGTATCTACGCCGACAGCGACGCCGTCGGCAATGCCACGAGCGGCACGCTGAAGACGGTTATCGACAACATCGAAGAGCAGGACACGGACCTGTCCGAGCGCAGCGCGCTCATCCGCTCACAGGCGGAGACCTATCGCACGACGCTCACCGCTCGTTACGCCAAGATCCAAGAGCAGATCCTGACGGCGAATTCGACGATCGCCTATTTGAAGCTCGCCTATAGCACCAGTTCGGACTGACATGACCCAGCACGCGAATTACAGCCAGGTTGCCAACTCGTACCGGAGTGTGGCGGTCACGACGTCGCCGCTCGCCGGTATCGTCATGCTGTACGACGGCGTTATCGTCGAGCTCACCCGCACCATCGCCGCTATTCAGCAGAAGAAGCTCGATCAGGCTGTCGGCCATCTCGAGAAGGCGACGACCATCCTGCGCGGCCTGTGCCACAACCTCGATTTCGCGCGCGGCGGCGCCTTCGCCGAGCGGATGCGCGACACCTATGTCCGTCTGATCATGTCGGCGCTGCACTCCTTTGGTAAGCCGGACGTCGTCACCCGCCTGACCAAGCTGATCAAGGCCGTCACCGAGCTGCGCGATGCCTGGGCGGACGTGCGCGTGCAGCAGGCCAAGGCCGTGGCGCGCCCGCGCTGAGTCGTTACAGCCAATATCGTCTTGTGACGGTGTGCATTAAACGATATAAGCTTGTTACACTTTGTAACTGGCGTAACAGTTTGTAACTGAAGCGAATTGCGGTTTGGTGGGCGCCGGGACGTCACTGATGACCCTTGAAGAATTCGAGGATCTGGTTGATCGCTGCGGCGAAGCGCCTGCCGGCTGGCCGCAGGACGTGCGCCAGGAAGCGTTGCGTTTTCTGGCCGATTCGCAGCAAGCGCGGGAGATCGTCGCCGAAGCGGCCGCGCTGCGCGCCATGTTCGGCGCGAGCGTTGCCGAGCCGGCGCCGGCCAATCTCGCCGGGCGCATCGTGGCGCTCGCCGGCCGGATGGACGACATTCAGCCGCCTTTGGCCAAGGACCTCAAGCCGCGCGCGCCGCTCGTGCCGGGCCGTCAGCCCTTCTTCAACCGGCTTGGTCCGCCGAAATCCTATTTGTGGCTGGTCGCCTGTTTCGGCCTCGGCCTCGGCCTGGGGCTGGCGCATGGTTATGCCGTCGGCGGGTCGAATATCGACTTCGCCAGTCTGTTCGCCGCAGTCGGTAGCTGACAGGCATACGCTCTCACATGACCGAAGACCCTGTCCCGCCGGTGCGTCGTTCCGCTACGACGATGTGGCTGGTTGCGTCCATCGCCGGCAACTTGTTCCTGGCCGGCCTCGTGGTCGGTTCGTTGTTCTCGGCGCGCAATAATGCGGGACCGATGCCACGCCCACCGCTGCAGATGATGGTCTCCGAGGCGTCCGGCAGGGTCAGTCCGGAAGGCCTGCAAAAGCTGTCGCAACTCGCCGACGAGCTGGAAGCGCGCTTCCGGGGCAGCATGTCTGACTCCGTCGCCATCCGCGACAAGATCCGCGCGCAGTTGCGTGAGGATCGGTTCGACGCTGCCGCGTTCACCGGCGCGCTCGACGAATTGAACACGGCTTTGGCGCGCGACCGCGGCGCGGCCAACAAGCGCTTTGCCGAGGTGATCGCGACCTTGTCGCCCGCCGACCGCAAGCAACTCGCCAGCATCCGCTTTCCGTGACATCGCGCCGGCTTGAAGCCCGGCGCCCATTCAACGCTTCATCCGCTCGACAAAGGCCGGCGTGCGCCGTCGTGCCGCGTCGTCGTTTACGCTTTGTAAATCACGGTTTTCCGCGAAGAAACCGCGCCTGAATTGGCGCGGCCGTTCGTATTAATTACCGAAGCCAACAAAGACATCCCATCTCGCGAACAACACGCGCGCGGTTCCTCCGCGGCTGTGCAGGATATGTCACGCCATGACGATCTCGTCGGTCAGTACTGCTCTCGCATCGACAATGTCCTCGACGTCTTCGACGTCCTCCTCGTCATCGAGCTCCAGCACGACGTCGAGCCTGTCGACCACCGATTTTCTTCAGCTCATCGTTACCCAGCTGCAGAACCAGAATCCGCTCGATCCCACCGATACGACGGAGTTCATGAATCAGCTCGTGTCTTATGCGAGCTACGATCAGCAGACGGCGATGAACAGCAACTTGAGCACGCTGGTCACATCGATGAACAGCCTGCTGAGCGCCAACGGCATCGGCTATATGGGCCAGACCGTGGAAGCCAAAGGCGACACCGCGACCTTGGCCGACGGCCAGGCGACCTGGGGCTATTCGCTCACGTCGGAAGCGTCGAGCGTATCCATCACCGTCAAGGATCAGAGCGGCAACACGGTCTACACCGGCTCGGGCGACACGGCATCGGGTGCGAACACCTTCACCTGGGACGGCACCAAGACCGACGGCACCACCGCCGCGGACGGCGACTACACGATCTCCGTCACCGCGACGAATGCCAGCGGCGCATCGGTGCTCGATTACACGACCGTCATCGGCAAGGTCACCGGCGTCGACAGCACCAGCGGCACGCCACAGCTCATCGTCGGCAATACGACGATCGCGATGAGCAATGTCGTCAGCATCAAATCGTGATTGCGTAAGGAGTTTTCCCTATGAGCTTGACAGGCGCCCTGAATTCCGCCGTCTCCGCGCTGAGCGCGCAGAGCCAGTCCATCGCGATGGTCAGCGACAATCTCGCGAACTCGTCCACCTACGGCTACAAGACGACCAATGCGAGCTTCGAGGCGCTGGTAACTGGCTCGTCCAGCGCCGGCTATTCCTCCGGCGGCGTCATCGCCAATACGCGGACGAACATCTCCGAGCAGGGCTTGTTGGTGTCGAGCACCACGGCGACCAATCTCGCCATCTCCGGCAGTGGTTTCTTCGTCGTGAGTCCCTCCGAGACCAGCACGGAAATGTATTATACGCGCAATGGCGAGTTCACGACCGACAGCGACGGTTATCTCACCAATGACGGCTATTACCTGCTGGGATGGCGCACCGACGCGGACGGCAATGTCATCGGCAGCGAGAGCACGGGCTCGCTGACGGCTATCGATACGAATATCCTGGCGAGCACCGCGGCAGCGAGTACCACCACGACCATCCAGGCGAACCTGCCGGCGAACGCCGCGGACAACGACACCTTCACCAGCGACATGTCGCTCTACGACTCGCTGGGCACCGCGCACTCGGTCGAGATCACCTGGACGAAGACGGGCACCAACACCTGGACGGCATCGTTCGCCGATCCGACGCTTTCGTCTGATCCGACCGTGACGTCCGGTACCGTTACGTCGAGTGACATCACCGTCACCTTCAACAGCGATGGGACCCTGGCGAGCGTCTTGCCAAATCCGCCGACCGTGACGATCGGCGGGTGGAGTACCAGCGCCGCCGACAGCACGATCACGCTCGATCTCGGCACGGTCGGCAAGGCCGACGGGTTGAGCCAGTATTCGAGCAGTTCGTCTACCGCCACCGTCGACGTCACCGGCATCACCAGTAACGGCATGGCCTACGGCACCTTGACGGGTGTTTCCATCGGCGACAGCGGCATCGTGAGCGCGACCTATTCCAACGGTCAGACGATCGCGATCTACAAGATTCCGGTGGCGACCTTCACCAACGCCAATGGTCTTGAGCCGATGACGGGCGGCATTTACGCCGCGACGAGTTCGTCGGGCAGCAGCACCTTGCACACCGCGGGCACCGGCGGTGCCGGCGACATCGAGGGTGGCGAGTTGGAAGCGAGCACCACGGATTCGAGCGAAGAATTCAGCACCATGATCGCCGCGCAGCAAGCCTATTCCTCCTCGGCGCAAGTGATCACGGCCGTGAACAAGATGTTCGACACACTCCTGAGCGCGGTGAGGTGACGATGAGCGACGCTTCCGCCCGCACGCGCGACGAGGATGCCGCCATTCATCGTTCGCGCGGCACCATCGCCGCGGTGATCGACACGCTCAAGTCGCTTGGCCTGTATCAGGTCGTGCCGCAGGGGCAGGGCCAGTTCAAACACGTGGACCTCGATCCGGCTCAGCGGCGCCAGCTTCTGGTGTTCCTGTCGGAGCTTGAGGAGCAGGTGAAAGTGCTCGAAGCGTTCAAGAACGATCTGGCGCAGGACATCGAGAGGGCCGACCGCAACACGAGCGCGGCGGCCGCTTACCGGCAGACCGGCCAGTCACTGAAGAAGTTCGCGCGTTCGCGCAGACATTAGAAGGTATCTGAGATGGACAAGAACAACACCGCCCTGACGAAACCGGTGCCGACCGCCGAAGGCGACGCGGCAGCGCGCCAGTTGGTGGCGCTGGTCGACGAGTTCATCGCGGTGGTACGCGAGGAGAACGTTATGTTGGCGCGCGGCCTGCCGGCCTCGCTGTCGTCGGTCGCCAAGCGCAAGGCCGAGCTTGCCGATGCCTTCGATGTCTGGGTCAAGGCCGCGGTATCGCGTTCGTTCCGCCTGGAGACGGCGTCCGAGCCGATCCGCAAATTGTTCCCTGAGCGTCTCGCCTTCTTCCAGAAGACGATGCACGAGAACATTGCTCATCTGGAGGCCGCCATGGAGGCGAGCCGGCGGCGCATCGACGCGGTGATGACCGCGATCCGCCAGGAGATGGTCGAGGCCTCGCCCTATGGGGCCAACGGCAAGACCTACCAGGTCGCCAACAAGACGGCGATCCGCTCCGGCCTCTGCGTCTGAGGGCATCATGTCGCTGTCCATCGCGCGTTATGCGGCCTATTCGGCGCTGATGACCACGCAGACCCAGATTAGCGTGGCCTCGTCGAATATCGCCAACGCCGATACCGACGGTTACACCCGGAAGGTCGCCACCCAGGTGGCCACCGTTTCCAACGGCACGGGCACCGGCAGTGCCGTTACCGGCATTACCAGCACGGTGGATGCGCTGCTGGTGAAGTCGCTGGTGCAGGCCGTGTCGTCGCTCGGCGCCGCGACGGTGACCGAAAGCTACGCCAGCCAGCTTCAATCCTACTTCGGCACGACGACTGGTAGCGATGACGATTCCGGGACGTCGATCGCCAACACATTGGCGTCGTTGGAGACCGCGATCTCCAACCTCGCCGACACGCCGGAAAGCGCGACGCTGAAACAGCAGGTGGTCAACTCCATCGACGACCTCGCCGCGCAATTGCGCGATACGTCGAGCCAGATCCAGACCTTGCGCAGCAACGCCGACCAGGAGATCGGTTCGGCGGTCGACAGCGCCAATGACCTGTTGGCCACGATCGACGACCTTAACGATCAGATCATCCAGGCCTCCTCGTCGGGAAATTCGACGGCCGATCTTGAGGACCAGCGCAACACCGCGCTCCAGAACCTCGCGTCCTTGATGGACATCAACTACTACTCCGCCAGCAACGGCGCGGTGCAGATCTACACGACCTCCGGCCAAGTGCTGCTCGACAGTTCGGTGCATGAGTTGAGTTTCTATACGTCAGGTACCGTCACCGCGGAATCGACCGCGCTCAGCGGTATCAGCGTCGACGGCAGCGACATTACCTCGGACATCAAGTCCGGCTCGATCGCCGCGCTGATTGAGCAGCGCGACGTCACCTTGCCGGCGGCGCAGGACGAGCTCGATGAGCTGGCGGTGGAGCTGGCCGCTACGCTCAATGCCATCAGCAATGCCGGCACGGCCTATCCGCCGCCCAACACTTTGACCGGGACGACCGAGGTTGCGGAAACCGACGCCTTGTCGGCGCTCGGCACATTGCGCGTGGCGGTGACGGACAGCGACGGCAATCTGGTCGCCTATAACGACTACGACCTGGGCAGTTACGCGACCGTGGGCGATCTCCTCCTCGCCATCGACGGCATGAACGACGTGAATGCCGGGATCGATGCCGATGGCCATGTGTTCATTACGGCCGAAGATGGCGATAACGGCATTGCGCTCGGCGAGACGAATGCCACGGCGGGCGGGACCGACCAGGGCCTGTCGGATTGGCTCGGCCTCAATGATCTGGTGACGGCCACCGGCGCTTCCGACTTCACCCTGAGTAGCAGTCTTTCCGCCGCATCGAGCTTGCTGCCGAGCTCGACGCTGGATATGTCCGACACCCTGACCGTTGGCGATCAAGTGGTCACCGAAGGCTCGGCGACGATCGCGCAGGACCTCTACGACGCGCTCACCGGCACGACGACCTTCGACGCCGCCGGCAACCTGTCGAGCCGCAAATCGTCCTTCGCCTCTTACGCGGCCGATATCGTGTCGGACGTGGCCTCGGCCGCCACCCGCGCCGAGGACACGCTGACCACCAAGGAAACGGTCAAATCGAGCCTCGCCGACACCATCGCCTCGCAGTCAGGCGTCAACGTCGACGAGGAAACCGCGCGCGTGACGCAGCTCGAAAACGAGTATGCCGCCGCGGCGCAATTGCTCCAGGCGCTCAACAGCATGTTCGATTCGCTGCTGCAATCCGTTCAGTCGAGCTGAGAGTATTTCCTTATGGTAATGCGGGTCGCCACCTTCGCTCTCGCCGACAGCATGATCGCCGCGTCAATGCGCACGCAGGCCAAAGTGTCCGAGCGCCAGATCCAGACCGCCTCGGGGGCCATCTCGAACGATTTCGGCGGGCTCGGCGCGACGTCCAAGAAGGTCATCGATCTTCAGGTCTCGGTGTCGCAGTCCAAGAATTACGAGGACGCCGCCACCAGCGCCGACAACCGTGTCGAGGTGATGTATTCGGCGACCGGCTCCATCGTCGATCTGTTGAGCAATTATCGCTCGCAATTGACCGCGGCCGTGTCGGCCAATTCGACCGACACCACGGCTCTGGTCAGTTCGGCCGAGGAGTTCATGGAGGAGTTGGCGTCGCTCCTGAACACGCAATATGGCGGCCGCTATCTGTTCGCCGGATCGATGACGTCGACCGCGCCGGTCGATCTGGAGGCCTATTCCAACACGACGATCACGCCGGACACGACCTATTATCAGGGCGACGATGAAATCGCCTCGGTTAAGGTGTCCGAGAGCCAGACCATCAGCTATGGCGTCACGGCCGACGATCCCGCTTTCGAAAAGGCGCTGCGGGCTTTTAGCATGATCGCCAATGACATCTCCTCGCCGATCGATTCGGAGACCATTACCTCGGCGCTCGATCTGGCGACCGAGGCGCTGGATGAGGTGACGAGCGTGCAGACCCAGTTGTCTTTGTCGGCCTCCCAACTCGAGCGCGCGGTCAGCAACCAGCAGAACTATCAGGATTACACCAGCGCATTGTCGTCCTCGCTCACCGACGTCGACGTCGCCGCGGTGACGGCCGAGATCTCGACCTATCAGGCGCAGTTGGAAGCCTCCTACGCGGCGGTGTCGAAGATCCTCGGCCTGCGGCTCAGCGACTACTTGGGCTGATCGCGGAAATCGGTCGACGCCGTCCGGCCGGTCTGGTAGCAGGGCCGGAACGGGCAGGGCGCCATGGCCGACGAGATCGCTGCGACGGATATCGAAGCCTACAAGGCCTTTGTCGGCCGCGAGTTGCGCGAGACCGATGTGGTCGGCGCGCATGTCGCTGAGCGCTACGCGGCGACGCTCGACCGGCCGCACAGCGGGCCGGCGCTGCCGCCGATGTGGCATTACGGTCTGTTCCTCACCCATGTGCCGACACCGGCCTTGGGCGGCGACGGTCATCCGCCGCGCGGCGCGTTCCTGCCGCCGGTGAGTCTGCCGCGCCGCATGTTCGCCGGCTCGGACATCACGTTCCTGCGGCCATTGACCATCGGCAAGGCCGTGGAGCGTCTGTCGCGCATTGCCTCGGTGGATCACCGGCGCGGCAAGGCCGGCGATCTGGTCTTCGTCCGGGTGGCGATGGTGCTGACGCAAGGCGGCGCTCCCTGCATCGAGGAAGAGCAGACCATCGTCTATCGTGCCGCGGGCACGCGCGTGCCGCCGGTGGTGGTGGTGCCGCGCACGCCACTTGCCGCCGGCGAGGTGACTGAGGATTGGCTGCCGACGCCGGTCGAACTATTCCGCTTCTCGTCGGTGACGTTCAACGCCCATCGCATCCATTACGATCGGCCTTATGCGATGGAGGAAGAAGGCTATCCCGGCCTCGTCGTGCACGGGCCCTTGATCGCCACGCGGCTGTGCGACTTCGCCGGCCGCGTCGCCGGGCGGCCGTTGGCGCGCTTCACCTTCCGCGGCGAGGCGCCGGCTTTCGTCGATCAGCCTCTGCGCCTGGTGGGCCGCGTCAACGGCGACAATTGCGTCATACGCATCGAACGCGCCGATGGCATCACCTCGATGTCCGCAACAGCGCTGCTGGCATGAGCGCGACGGACGTCGAGCCTTTCGTCGTGCCGCCGCCGTTGCGTGTGGTCGATCTCTCCATGAGTGACGGCGCCGTCATTCGCTTGCGGGAATACGGCCGTTCCGGTGCGCCACGGCTGGCGCTCAGCCACGGCAACGGACTCGCCATCAATGCCTATCTGCCGTTCTGGCTGCCGCTGGCGGATGACTTCGAACTGATCCTGTTCGACATCCGCAACCACGGCGAAAATCCGTCGCACGATCCGGCCGCGCATAGCTGGGAGCGTTTCGCCGCCGACATGGGTGAGGTCTTCGCCGGCATCAATACGCATTTCGGCGACAGGCCAACCGTCGGCGTCTTCCATTCGCTGTCCGCCGTCGCCGCGTTGACGCATACGCTGAAAGCCGGGCCGACCTGGGCGGCGCTGGTGCTGTTCGATCCGCCGCTTTATCCGTCGCCGGGCCATCCCTTGCAGCCATTGGAGCAGGCCGACATGGACGACCGCGCGCGCCGGGCGCGACGCCGTGCCGAGAGCTACGCCGCGCCGGAACTATTCGCCGCGCAACTCCTGCGCAGCCCGGTCTTCGCCCGCTGGGTGCCGGGAGCGCATCTCTTGTTCGCGCAGACGACGCTGCGGCAGGCGCCGGGCGGCGACTGGGTGCTGCGCAATCCGCGCGAACTGGAAGCCTTCGTTTACGAGACCAATATCGATCCGACGATCTGGCCACGGCTGATGTCGCTCGGCTGTCCGGCGATCCTGATCGGCGCCGATCCGGCCGCGCCTTATGCGTCGCCGCCGGCCGCCGGCTGCAAGTCGATCGCCGACGAATATGGCGTGCCTTACGTGATGGTCCCGGATACCACGCACTTCCTGCAGATCGAGCAGCCGGAGGCCTGCCGGCGCGCGCTCAAGGACTTTATCGCGCGCCTGGATTGAGGTGGTGCCATTCGCGCCGCTGGCCGGCCGCTGCTATAAGACGCGTCTACACGGCACAATGAGAGGTATCGACGTGGTTTCGGTGTTTGACGGCGCTCTGCCGCCTTCGGTTTTCGGCGAGATGAAAGACGAAATCGCCGTCCTGCGGCTGTCGCGGCCCGACAAGCGCAATGCGCTCGACGACACCATGATCGCCGGCATCGAGGCTTTCTTCGACAGGCTGCCGGCCGAGGCCAAGGCGGTGCTCATCCATGCCCAAGGCGAGCATTTCTCCGCTGGCCTCGATCTCTCGGAGCTCACCATCCGTCAGACGCCGGAGGCGATCGCGCATTCGCGCAACTGGCACCGCGTGTTCAAACTGATCGAATTCGGCCAAGTGCCGGTGGTCGCCGTCATGCATGGCGCGGTGGTCGGTGGCGGGCTTGAGCTCGCGGCGTCCTGCCATGTGCGCGTCGCCGAGCGCTCGGTCTATTATGCACTGCCGGAAGGCAGCCGCGGCATCTTCGTCGGCGGCGGCGGCTCCGTACGCATCTCGCGCATCATCGGCACCTCGCGCATGATGGAAATGATGATGACCGGCCGCACCTATGACGCCGAGCAGGGCCTCGGCTTCGGCTTGTCGCATTATCTGGTCGAAGACGGCACAGGATTCGACAAGGGGCTGGAACTGGCGCGCCGCGTTGCCGCCAATGCACCGATGACCAATTTCGCGCTGATGCACGCCCTGCCGCGCATTGCGGAGTCAGATCCGGACGCGGGCTTCATGATGGAAGCGCTGATGTCCGCCGTCGCTTCGACCGAGCCGGAAGCCCAAGCGCGGCTGGAAGCGTTCCTCGCCAAGCGCGCGCCCAAGGTTCTGCGCAGCTAAAAAGAAAACCGCGGGCCTTTCGGCCCGCGGTTTTTGTCGTCGCAGTGCGCGGTCCTCAAACCGGCGCGCCCGAGCCCCCGCCGCCCGGCGGGTCCCGGGTCACTTCCACGGCTGGTTTCATCACCAACATAAGCGCCTCGCTGACAGTCTTGCCGTTCACGAGGAA
>JANLJK010000365.1 GCA_029255525.1 Pseudolabrys sp. | reverse complement strand
CCAGCGCGTCGCCCGATACCACGGCTTCGCAATCACAGCCGCAGTCGATCTTCATGTTGCCATCGACGAAGACCATTTTTGGCGTGACCGGCAGCGCCTTCACCGCGCGCGCCAAGGCCCACAACGATGCGCGCAGGATGTTGTCGCGGTCGATGCGATCGGTCGAGCCGAAGGCGACCGCGACATGCGCGGTGGCGCAGATCTTCTCGTAGAGCTTCGCGCGCGCCGCGGCGTCGAGCTTCTTGGAATCGTTCAGCCCGCGCGGAATGCGCTCGGGATCGAGCACCACCGCCGCCGCCACCACCGGACCGGCCAGCGGTCCCCTGCCCGCCTCGTCGCAGCCGGCGATCGGCCACACGCCTTTGGCCAGCCAGCGCCGCTCGCGCCGGAAGCTCGGACGCAACACGGGCTCCTTCAGCGGCAGACGCGAAGCGGATTTGGGCTTACGGGGCATGACGCCGCCACAGTGCGCGGCGCGGCCACGATGTCAATCATAGGCGACAGATACCGGTGGATGGCGGAGATGCCCGCCTCGTTTCGGCACCGAGACGCAGCCGCGGCGCGCGTTGTGACACCGCCCAAGCCGTGGAATAATCACTTCCAACCGCGGGACTTGCGGACAGAAGAACGAAACGCTTTGGGGGAAATGCGCATGCTTAGGCTGAATGTCGGCCGGACCTTTGTCGCGGTCGCGGCTGTATCGACTCTCTTTTTCACCGTGGGGCCGGCGCCGGCCCAGACCTTCCCGGCCAGCAAGATCACGATGATCGTCGCCTTCGCGCCGGGCGGCGTCGCCGACACGGTGGCTCGCTTCATCGCCCAGGGCATGAGCGAGCGCCTGCATCAGAATGTGGTGGTCGAGAACCGCGGCGGCGCCGGCGGCAATATCGCCGCCAACGCGGTCGCGCATGCCCCCGCCGACGGCTACACGCTGCTGGTCACGACGACCGCGATCGCCATCAACGAGACCTTGCGCGAGACCAAGCAATTCTCCGCGCAAGACCTCACGGCGGTGGCGATCTCGGCCTCGAGCCCGGAAGCTTTGATCACGAGCCCGAGCAATCCGGCCAACACGCTCGCCGATCTGGTGAAGCTCGCAAAGGAACGGCCGATCAATTTCGGCTCGGCCGGCGTCGGCAGCGGGTCGCATGTCGAAGCCGAGTATCTGTTCAAGATCCTCGCCAAGATCCAGGCGACGCATATTCCCTTCCAGGGCGGCGCGCCGGCCATGAACGCCGTGCTCGGCAACCAGATCGATGTGTGGGCGACCACCTTGGGCGGCGGCGCGGCGGCGCAGATCGCCGCCGGCAAGCTTAAAGGTCTGGGCATCGCCGGCGAGAAGCGCGCGGGCGTCGTGCCAAACGTGCCGACCTTTGCCGAAGGTGGCTTCCCGGACTTCTACGCCTCCTCATGGGTCGGCGTCTTCGCGCCGGCCAAGACCGATCCGCAGGTCATCGCGGCGCTGAACGCCGCGATCAACGACACGATCAAGTCGCCGAGCATTCAGGAGAAGCTCACCAGCATCGGATTCGACCCGATCGTCGGCACGCCGGCAGAAGCCAGCGCGCTGTTCAAGGCCGAGGTCGATAAATGGGGCAAGATGGTCAAGGCGCTCGACCTGAGCGTCAAGTGAGTGCGCGGTTCAAGCCGGGAACGTCAGCCGGCCGTCGTCGGTCAGCGGAAAGCCCGGATTATGCGCCACCTCCCAGAGGTGGCCGTCGGGATCGGCGAAATAGCCGGCATAGCCGCCCCAGAATGTCTTTTGCGGCGGCTTCGGAATCGTGGCGCCCGTCGACCATGCGCGCGCAATCACGGCGTCGACTTCCTGCTCCGACCGGCAATTCCACGCCAGCGTGACACCGCGGAACGCGGGCGGCGGCCCTTCTTGGACGGCGGCATCCTTCGCCAGATCGTGCGACGGAAACACCGCGAAAGCACAGGCGCCGGCCATGAAGAAACCGACGCCTTCCGCCTGCTTCACTTTGCGCTTGAAACCGAGCGCCTCGTAAAAGGCGATGCTGCGGGCGAGATCGGTGACGCCGAGCGTCACCAGCGACAAGATCGCTTCAGGTCCACTCATGATCCAACGGCTCGTTAGTCGAAAAGATTGAGTTGTTCGCTGCCGGCTTTCGGCGCGCGAAAATGTTGCGTCGACAAGGGCGTGCGCGTCGCATTGAGGCCGAGCTTCTCGCAGGCCAGTTCGAAGCGGCGGCCGATCATCCAGGCATAAGGCCCGGTGCCTTTCATGCGCGTGCCCCAGGTCGAGTCGTAATCCTTGCCGCCGCGCATGTCGCGCACGAGCTGGAACACATGGCGGTAGCGATCCGGATAATTCGCCATCAGCCATTCGCGGAACAGGTCGCGCACTTCGAGCGGCAGGCGCAGCAGCACATAGCCGGCCTCCTTGACGCCGGCGGTGACCGCTGCTTCCAGGATGCGCTCGATCTCGCTGTCGTTGAGCGCCGGGATCACCGGCGCCACCATGACCGTCGTCGGCACGCCGGCCTGCGCCAGTTGGCGCAAGGTCTCCAGCCGCCGCATCGGCGTTGCCGCGCGCGGCTCCATCTTGCGCGCGAGCTCTGCGTCGAGCGTCGTCACCGACAGCGCGACCTTGGCCAGCTTGCGCTCGGCCATGCGCGCGAGGATGTCGAGGTCGCGCAGCACCAATGCCGACTTGGTGACGATGCCGACCGGATGGCCGGCACGGTCGAGCACTTCGAGCACGCGTCGCATCACCTGGTAGCGCCGATCGATCGGCTGATAAGGATCGGTGTTGGTGCCGATGGCGATGACCTTCGGCTGATAATTCGGCGACGACAATTCGCGCTCGAGCAGGTCGGCGGCTTCCGGCTTCACGAACAGCTTGGACTCGAAGTCGAGGCCCGGTGACAAACCGAGATAGGCGTGCGTCGGTCGCGCGAAGCAGTAGACGCAGCCGTGCTCGCAGCCGCGATAGGGGTTGATCGAGCGGTCGAAGCCGATGTCGGGCGAGTCGTTACGGGTGATGATCTTGCGCGTCGCGTCCGTCTGCACGGTGGTCTTGAACGGCGGCAGGTCGTCGATCGATTGCCAGCCGTCATCGAAGGCGATGCGCGCCAAGGGCTCGTAGCGGCCGGAGGCGTTGCTCTGCGCACCGCGCCCGCGGCGGCGCTCGTGGTCCACCACGACGCCGAGCATCTCGCTGACGTCGTCATAGGGCCCCAAGGGCGCGTCTTTGCCTGCTGGCGCATGCACGCCCGCCGGCGCGGAGGGCAGCTCCTTCACCGACGGGCGTTTCTGGGCTGCGTTTGATCGAGCCATGGCGGCAACCTAGTCACTGGATGTGAACATAACAAGAACAATTTTTGACGCGGCGGATTTTAAGCAAACCGGAACTTCATCTCGTGGCGAGGTCGACAACCTGCACATGATGTGGTGCAACCACCCGGTCACAACCGTGGTTCCATGCTCACCGCCATCATCGCCACTCACGAATCGGAGCGCAGTTTGGTGCCGACGCTGGCCGCGTTGGTGCCGGGCGCGACGGCTGGTCTGTTGACCGAGGTGGTGATCACCGACGCAAACTCAAGTGATGCAACGGCCGAAGTGGCCGACATCGCCGGCTGCCGCTTCATGAGTTCGGTCGAACCTTTAGGCGCGCGGCTTAAAGCGGCTGCGCTGTCGACGCGGACGCCGTGGCTCATCTTTCTGCGGCCCGGCACGGTGCCGGATCCGGGCTGGGTCACAGCGACCGAAAACTTCATCGCCACCCAGGCGCCGGATACGGCACGCGCCGGCATCTTCCGCCCCTCCGGCGCGGCCGACGCGTTACGACCAACCTTGTTCGAAGTATTCGCGCTCCTGCGCACGGCCTTCGGCGGCGGATTGCGGCCCGAGCAAGGACTGGTGATTACAAGACGTCTCTACGACTCGGTCGGCGGCCACACCGCCGAGGCCAACACCGAAGCCGCGCTGCTGCGCCGTCTCGGCCGCAAAAGACTGGCCATGCTGCCGGCCGGCGCCCGCCCCGCCCGGCCGTAAGCTTCTCTCTTCCTTTCGCTTTTTACCGACCAGACGTCGCCGCCCGGCGGCGTCTGTCCACACAGGCATATACTTGACAAAATCAACTATTTAATTGATTGAGTCATATATCATGGCGAGGGCAGCGATCATGGCCGACACGCTGATTGTTGACGGACATTCCGTTCCACAAGCCGCGGTTCCGCCGACCGAGAGCATCGGGGCCGCGCCATTCAGGCTGCGGATCGACTACGATCATTACCGCGCCGAGGCGCGCCGGCTACGCCGGCAAGCGAGGCGTGACATGTTGCAACGCGCCGGCGCGGAACTGCGGCGTCTGCTGACCGGCTGAAGGAGCAAGAGACCGTTCATGACCGGGACCACCAAGCAGCGCATCGCCGCGGTGCGCCGTTTCAATCGCTTCTACACGCGCCAGATCGGCGTGCTGCGCAAAGGCTATCTCGACAGCCCCTACTCGCTCGGTGAGATGCGCGTGCTCTACGAGATCGCCCATGGCGGCGCCCAGACCGCGAGCGATGTCGCCCGCGCGCTCGATCTCGATGCCGGTTATCTCAGCCGCGTGCTGCGCAGTTTCGAGAAGCAGGGCCTGATCAGCCGCAAGACCTCAGCCAAAGACGCGCGGCAAAGCCATCTCGCTTTGACCGCGCGCGGCGAAAAGACCTTCGCGCCACTCGAGCGCCGCTCGCAGGAGCATGTCGCCGAACTGCTCGGCCATCTTCAACCCGCCGAGCAGGACAAGCTCGTCAGCGCGATGCGCGAGATCGAGACAGTGATCGGCGGCACACCGCCGCTGGAGACGGAACGACCGATCCCGCTGCTGCGCGCGCCTAAGCCCGGCGATTACGGCTGGATCGTCGCCCGCCATGCCGAGCTCTATCTCCAGGAATACGGCTGGGGCGAGCCGTTCGAAGGCCTCTGCGCAGGGATCGTCGCCGACTTCGCCAACAAGAACGATCCGGCGCGCGAACGCTGCTGGATCGCCGAATTGAACGGCGAGAATGTCGGCTCGATCTTCCTGGTGAAGGACAATGACGATGTGGCGCGTATTCGCCTGCTGCTGGTCGATCCGAAGGGCCGCGGCCTGGGCCTCGGCACGCGCTTGGTCGATGAATGCATCTCGTTTGCCCGTGCGGCCGGCTACAAGCAGGTCACCTTGTGGACCCACAGCGTGCTCACGGCCGCCAGGCACGTCTACGAAAAAGCCGGCTTCACCCTGACCTCCAGCGAACCGCGCCGTACCTGGGGTAAGGATGTCGTGGCCGAATTCTGGGACTTGAACCTATGAAATCATACGGCTTCAACTTTTGTTGAACAGGTTCTTGGAGAGGCTCACCCGCCTCACCACTTAGCTCGCATCGTTCCCTCCTCCTTGCGAGCATCATCCATGAAAATCGATTTGAGCAACAAGCGCGCCGTTGTCACCGGCTCGACATTGGGCATCGGCTTCGCCATCGCCAAAGGTCTGGCCGAGGCCGGCGCCCGCGTCATTATCAACGGGCGCAGTGAAACCTCGGTGACAAAAGCCGTCGCCGCCTTGAAAGCCGCCCTGCCCGCCGCGCAGGTCGACGGCGTCGCCGGCGACCTCGCCACCGCCGCCGGCGTCGAAGCTTTCCTCCGCGCCGTGCCGGAGACCGACATCCTCGTCAATAATCTCGGCATCTTCGAGCCGAAGCCGTTTGAGGACATCCCGGACGCCGATTGGCAGCGCTTCTTCGAAACCAATGTGATGAGCGGCATCAGGCTGTCGCGCGCCTATGTGCCCGGCATGCGCAAGAAGAGCTGGGGCCGCATCGTCTTCATTTCGTCCGAGTCCGGCCTGCAGATTCCCGTCGAGATGATTCACTACGGCATGACCAAGACGGCGCAGCTCGCCATTTCGCGCGGCCTCGCCGAGGCACTTGCCGGCACCGGCGTGACCGTCAATGCGGTGCTGCCCGGCCCCACGCGGTCGGACGGCGTAGCGGACTTCTTCGGCAAGATGGCGAAGGAGCAAGGCGTGCCACAGGTGCAAATGGAAAAGGAGTTCATCGCGCAGCATCGGCCGTCCTCGATCATCAAGCGGCTCGCCACCGTCGAGGAGGTCGCCAATATGGTGGTCTATGCCTGCTCGGAGCAGGCCTCGGCCACTACCGGCGCCGCCTTGCGCGTCGACGGCGGCGTCGTGCGTTCGATTGCGTGAGGCTAATTCCTCCGTCATGGCCGGGCTTGTCCCGGCCATCCACGTCTTACTTGCGGTGCGGCAACAGGACGTGGATGCCCGGCACAAGGCCGGGCATGACGTGGAGAGGCAGTGCCCTATAACTCTTCTACGCCGTCGCGCCTTGCGCCTTCGGACGGCGCAGATGCTCGTCGAGCCGCGGCAGGATCTCGACAAAATTGCAGGGCCGGTACCGGTAGTCGAGCTGGTGTACCAGGATATCATCCCAGGCGTCCTTGCAGGCCCCAGGTGAGCCGGGCACGCAGAAGACATAAGTCGAATTCGCAACGCCGGCCGTGGCGCGGGTCTGGATCGCCGAGGTGCCGATCTTGCCGTAGCTCACCATCAGGAACAGCATCGAGAAGCCATCCATCCGCTTCTCGAACAGAGGCTCGACCGCTTCCGGCGTGACGTCGCGGCCGGTAAAGCCGGTGCCGCCGGTGGTGATGACGACATCGACCGCCTTGTCGTCGATCCAGGCTTTCACCTGGGCACGGATGGCCTCGACTTCGTCGCGCACGATTTTGCGGTCAGCGAGTTTGTGACCGGCCTTCTCCAGGCGCTCGACCAGGGTCGTACCCGATTTGTCGTCGGCGAATTCGCGCGTGTCGGACACCGTGAGCACCGCGATCCTCAGCGGCACGAATTGCTTGCTCTCATCGATGCCGGGCATGGCACTTCCTTTCTTATCCCTCCCCTGAAAGGGGAGGGTCGCCCGGCAAAGCCGGGCGGGGTGGGATCACCTAATAGCGTTCGCAGCGCAGCGCCCCCACCCGGCTCGCTTACGCTCGCCACCCTCCCCCTTATAGGGGGAGGGATAAAGAGAGCATCACAGCGTGGCCGCGTTGAACGTGTTGCAGGCCGAGATCTTGCCCTCTTTCAGGCCGATCGAGAACCAGCGCTGACGCTGGGCTGATGAGCCATGGGTGAAGGAATCCGGCACGACAGTGCCACGCGCCTGTTTTTGCAAACGGTCGTCGCCAATCGCCGAGGCCGTCTGCAATGCCGCTTCGACGTCGCCGGGCTCGAGCGACTTCCAGCGCTGGTTGGAATGGTAGGCCCAGACGCCACCGAGACAGTCGGCCTGCAATTCGACGCGCACCTGGATGCGGTTGGCCGCGACGCGATCACCCGATGCCTGTTGCGCCTGCTGCGCCTTCGGCAGGATGCCGAGCAGATTCTGCACGTGATGGCCGACCTCGTGCGCGATCACATAGGCCTCGGCGAATTCGCAGGCCTTGCCGCTGCAGCCTTTGAACCGCACCTGCATGTCGCGGAAGAACGACGTGTCGAGATAGATGCGCCGGTCGCGCGGGCAATAGAACGGCCCCATGGCCGATTGCGCCATGCCACAACCGCCTTCCACCGTGCCGGTGAAGAGACGCAAACGCGGCGCACGATAGGTCTGGCCGCTGTCCTGGAAGATCTTGGTCCACACGTCCTCGGTATTGCCGAGCACCGCGGCAACGAACTGGCCGGTCTGATCGGTCGGCGCGCCGGTCTTGCGCTGCGTCTCCTGCCGGTAAGGCTGCTCGTAGCGCGCATTATCGCGACCACTCGTCAGCACTTCGGCGCCGCCGATCAGGAAGCTCGGATCGATACCAAGCGCCCAACCGATGAGGCCGAGTACGATCACCGTCCCGATGCCGAGCCCGCCGCCGCCCATCGGCAGACCGAAACCACCGCCACCGCCGCCATAACCACCACCGCCGTCGCGGTCGTCCTCGACATTGTCGCTCCGGCGAAAGTCTTCCCAGCGCATTTCATCCCTCTCCGTTGGCGCTCAAGCTATCGACATTCCCTGTGGCATGCCAAAGGCAATGAAAACTCGCGCATCCGGCGAGCCGGGGAAAGTTCCCGCCACATCTGCTAACCTCTCGTTAAATAGGCAGAATTTGCCGGGTTGCGGCAGCAAAGCATAAACCGTTTTTTCACCTTGGCCGACCATAGTCGTGCGTGTCGGTTGTAGGTCCCGCGTCGCCGACCGCGTCGCCTGAGTCAGAGTTTTGAGTCATGGTAGTGTCGCGTCGCGGGGCGCCCTCACGGGCGCCCCGTGGAGTTTCAAATACCGTCCCGCACCGCATCATTGTCGGCGACTGCGTCGCCGAGATGAACAGGTTGCCGGCGGCCTCCGTGGATCTGGTGTTTGCCGATCCGCCTTACAATCTCCAGCTCGCCAGCGATCTGAAACGCCCGGACGACTCCCACGTCGATGCCGTGACCGACGATTGGGACAAGTTCGCGAGCTTCGCCGCTTATGACGCCTTCACCAAAGACTGGTTGAAGGCCTGTCAGCGCGTGCTCAAGCCGTCCGGCACCATCTGGGTGATCGGCAGCTATCACAACATCTTCCGCGTCGGCGCGATCATGCAGGATCTGGGATTCTGGATCCTCAACGACGTGATCTGGCGCAAGACCAATCCGATGCCGAATTTCCGCGGCCGGCGCTTTACCAATGCGCACGAGACGCTGATCTGGGCCTCGCCCGACGCCAAGGGCAAGGGCTACACCTTCAATTACGAGGTGATGAAGGCCGGCAATGAGGACGTACAGGTTCGTTCCGATTGGACGATTCCCCTGTGCACCGGCGACGAACGCCTCAAGGGCGGCGACGGCAAGAAGCTGCATCCGACGCAGAAGCCGGAATCGCTACTCGCCCGCGTCATCCTGTCGAGTTCGCGCGTCGACGACCTGGTGCTCGATCCGTTCAGCGGCACCGGCACCACCGGCGCCGTCGCCAAGCATCTCGGCCGCCGTTTCGTCGGCTTCGAGCGCGAGACGAAATACGCCAAGGCGGCGCAGCGGCGCATCGACGAGACCCTGCCGCTGGAGGCGCCCTCGATCGCGCCTTTCGTGACCGCGCGCGAAGCGCCGCGGGTGCCGTTCTCGGCTTTGGTCGAGCGCGGCTTGGTCACGCCCGGTGCCCGACTCGTGGATTCCAAGAAGCGGCACAAGGCGCTGGTGCGCGCCGACGGCGCCATCAGCATCGACGGCCACGTCGGCTCCATCCACCGCATCGGCGCCCTCGCTCAGGGGCTAGAAGCCTGTAATGGCTGGACTTTCTGGCACATCGAAACGCCGAAGGGCCTGATGCCGATCGACACCTTCCGCGCCCAGGTGCGCGAAGAGATGTCGGAGGCGGCGGAGTAATCAGCGCTTCAAGCAGGCCAGCCCTTCGTCCGGGATTACGCCGCCCGGGATGAAATAAAACGGGTTCGGCAGCTTGAAGCAGCGCTCGGCCGAACCGCCGGCGAGATCGCTCAACTGATCACCAAGATTGGCGATGATCGTGTAGCCCTCGGCCTCAATCGCCTCGCGCGCGGCGATCTTGAAGTCAGCCGTGGGCTGGCCCTTGGGCCGCAAATAGAGCTTCGTCCAGCCCTCGTAACCGACCTTGCGCAGGTTCCATTCGGTCCCGGCCTTCTCGACCGGGTCGTCGCCGCGGCCGCTGATAAAAAACACCGCGACGGCGCTGCCATCCTTGCCCTTGATCGCCTTGGCCAGCGCGAACAATTCGAGCGTCGGCTTGAGGGCAACCGCGTTGGCGCTCAGTTCCCATTCACGTTGGCCGCAGGCGGACGTCGATTTGAGATCGCACGCCCCGCCGGGGATGTAGCCGAAATCGTTGTGATGGATCTGCTCCCAGTTCGACAGCGATGTCTCGTCGATGTCGAGCACGATGGCCGGCTTCGTCACGTCCGGCGCGCGGCGCGCGACCCATTCGCGCGCTTCAGTCACCGCCGTCGCAACCTCGTTGTCATAGTCCATGCAGCGGTAGCGGATGAGCGCGAGCTTCAAGATGCCGAGATTGATCGGCGTCGACGCATCGAGTTTTGGGGCCGGCGGCGGCACGGCGCAGCCGGAAGGCGTTTGAGCCTGCGCGGATGGAGCCGCAGACGCCAATAGCGCCAAAGCAGCGAATAAGTGGATGCTCGCGCGGACCATGATGCCCCCCCTCAGAATCGACGCGGGAGAGTGCCATGGCGCGAGGCATCACGTCATCGGCACGGCGGCGGAGCATATCCCGATCGTCAGATGCTCAGGCCACCGCGCGCAGGATGGCGTCGGCGGCCTTCTCGGCGATCATAATCACCGGGGCATTGATGTTGCCGCCGACCAGATCGGGGAACACAGACGCGTCGACCACCCGCAGGCCCTCGATACCGCGTACGCGCAGGTCCGTATCGACCACCGCGTTCTCGTCGGTGCCCATACGGCACGTCCCGCAGGGATGATGCGCGGTAACGGCGGTCTTGCGCACATAGGCCTCCAGATCGCTGTCGCTGGTGACGCCTGCGCCCGGACCGATTTCGCGCGCGACATAAGGAGCAAGCCGCGGCAACTGCGCCAGTTCGCGGAAGATGCGGATGCCAGCGGAGAGCTTGCGCCAATCCTTGTCGACCGAGAGCAGCCCCTGACGGATCTTCGGATGCATCGCGGGATTGGCCGAGGCGAGCCCGATCGAACCGCGGCTTTCCGGCCGCAGGAGCACGATGCGGCAGGCGAAGCTGTCAGCGAAGGGCTGGCTGAACGGCGGCAGATAGGGCTTCGCCGCCAGCGAGCCGGCGATGAACAGGAGCTGGATGTCCGGGATCGCCTCTTCCGGCGTGGTCTTGATGAAGCCGGTGATGCCGCCCGGCAGTTCGGTCGCGAAGCCTTTGCCCGCGAACAGCCCCTGCCCCAAGGCCAGCGCCAGCCGGTCCAAGCGCATGTGACGCAACAGCGGACTGACATCGCGACGGCCGTAGATCAGAAGCGCGGCCAGATGATCCTGCAGGTTCTTGCCGACGCCCGGCAGCGCCGCCTTCACCGCGATGTCGTGCGGCGCAAGCTCCGCCGGATCGCCGATGCCGGACAGCATCAAGAGCTGCGGCGAATTGATCGCACCGCCGGAGAGGATCACTTCGCGCTCGGCCGCGACAAAGCGGCGCTCGCCTTTGTGAATGTATTCGATGCCGACGGCCCGCGTACCCTCGATGACCACGCGGGTCACCAGGCTGTCCACCCGCACGGTCAAATTGGGGCGCGACAGCACCGGATGCAGATAGGCCGTCGCCGCGCTCTCGCGATGGCCCTTGCGGATGGTCATCTGCATCCGCCCAAAGCCGTCCTGCTGCGCGCCGTTGTAATCGTCGGTGCGCGCGTAACCCATCTCCTCGGCGCCGGCCAGATAAGCATCAACCAGCGGGTCCTCGTAACGCGCCTTGCGGGTCGCCAGGGGGCCATCGCCGCCGCGATAGTCGCTGGCGCCACCTTCCCAGCTCTCCGCCTTGCGGAAGTAAGGCAGCACCTTGTCGTAGGACCACTCCGGCAGGCCGCGCGAGGCCCAGCGTTCGTAGTCGGCGCGGTTGCCGCGTACATAGGCCATGGCGTTGATCGAGGACGAGCCGCCAACCACCTTGCCGCGCGCCACCTCGATGCGCCGGCCGCCCATCGTCTCCTCGGGCTCGCTGTCGTAACCCCAGTCATACATCCGGTCGAGCAGGACCTTGCCCCACCCGAGCGGCAGTTTGATCAGGGGATGCCGGTCCCAGCCGCCGGCCTCCAGCACGAGGACGCGCGTGCGCCCGTCCGCGCTCAGGCGGTTAGCGAGCGTGCAACCGGCCGAGCCGGCACCGATGATAATGTAGTCGAACGAGGCGCTCATCGTATCCTTGGAATCCTTGCGCCGCCCGCGAGAGCGCGGGCGGCGCCTTTGACTGGAGGAGCTTACTTCGGACGCTTGGCGTCAACCAGTGCCTTGAGCTTGACGAACTCGGGCTTCACCGCCGGGTTAGCCTCAACGATCTTGGTACCGAGGTCGACGAAGGTCTTCATCATCGACGCCTTCTCGGCCGGCGGCAGCTGCAGGATCTCGCCCTTGTTGGCAAGCCAGGCGGCCGTCGACTTCTTCACGTTCTCCACGCCCCAGGGATAGGCCTGCTGCTCGGCCTCGCGACCGGCGGCGCGAATGGCTTCCTGGATGTCCTTCGGCTGCGCCTGGAACCAGGCCTCGTTCACCAGATTGACCGAGACGATGTGTGCGAAGTTCAGATCGGTGACGTATTTGGCGACGTCGTAATACTTGAACGCCGTCAGGATCGGCATGCCGGCGAGGACGCCGTCGATGCCGCCGGACTGCAATTGCGGGATCACCTCGGTGAGCGCCAGCGGCACGGGCGTAACGCCGATCGCCTTCATCGGCTCGATCTGCAAGGGCGAGGCGAAGGTGCGCGCCTTGACGCCCTTGAGGTCGGCCAAGGTCGGCGCCGGCTTCTTGGTCAGGATCACGGTCGGGCTGTTGTAGATCGCGCCGATCACGCGGATGCCGCGGCTGAGGAACATCGTCTCCAGGTGGTCGCGGTAGGCCGGGTCGTGGATGACCGCGTGCACGTGCTCGGGCGACTCGAACAGGCCCGGCACGTCGAAGATCTGGAACTTCGGATCGATATTGGTGACGAAGGAGGTCGGCGTGATGAAGGATTCGATGGTGCCGAGCGCGACGCCTTCCGCCATGCGCGGGATCGCACCGAGCTGGCTCGCCGGATAGATCTCGGTCTTGACCTTGTCGCCGACGCGCTTCTTGAGGGCTTCGGCGAACAGCTTCTGCCACTCATGCTGCACATCATTGATGGTCGCATTGGCAAGCTTCATCACCGTCTGCGCTGAGGCAGCCGATGGCAGGACCGACAAGCACGCCGAAGCGGCAATGGCGGCCAACAATGAACGACGCAGAAGCATGGATCGACTCCCCTGTTTTTAAACGGCGTTAGCGAGAAACAGCGATAGCTCCGGCCAGTAAGTGATGATGATGAGCGCGATGATCTGCACCACCGCGAAAGGCAGCACGCCGCGATAGAGCGTCTCCAGCGGCACGCCGAGCACGGTCTGCGCCACGAACAGATTGAGCCCGAAGGGCGGCGTGAACATGCCGATGGCGACGTTCACGGTCATGACGATGCCGAAGTGGATCGGGTCGATGCCGAAGGCCTTGACCAGCGGCGTGAACAAAGGCGTCAGCACCAGGATGGCCGAAGTCGGATCAAGGAAGCAGCCGACGATCAACAGAATGATGTTCACCGCCACCAGGAAGCTCCAGGGCTGGAGCTGCAGGCTCTGCAACCAAGCGGTGATCCCCTGCGGCACGCCATTGACGGTGAGGATCCAGGAGAACAGCGCCGCGGCCATCACGATGACCAGAATCTGCGTTGTCAGCAGCGCCGAGCGGATAGCGCAATCGAGCACTTCCTTCCAACTCATCAGCCGGTAGACATAGCGGCCGACAAGGATGGCGTAGAGGCAGGCGAAACCACCGGCTTCGGTCGGCGACGACAGGCCAAGATAGATGCTGGTCAGCACGAAGATCGGCATGAACAAAGCCGGCGCCGCGTCGCGGCTGGTGCGCAGGAAATAGCGCAGGTCGAAGCCGCGGCCGCTGGCGACGCCGATGCGCATCGCCGTCACGACCACGTAAGCGGACATCAGAAGCGCGATCAGAATGCCGGGCAGAATGCCGGCGGCGAACAGCTTCGGGATCGAGACTTCCGCCGACGCGCCATAGAGGATCATGGCGATGCTGGGCGGAATGACGATGTCGATCGAGCCGCTGGACGACACCAGGCCGGCGGAGAAGCGCTGGCCGTAGCCGTCCTTCAGGAGACCGGGATAAAGCGACTTACCGACGACGGCGACGGTCGCCGTGCTGACGCCGGAGATCGCGCCGATCAAGGTACAAGCACCGATGGTCGCGACACCGAGCCCGCCCGGTACGCGGCCCAAGAGCGCCAGCACCCAGACGATGAGCCGCTGGGCGATGCCGGAGCCGCCCATCAGCTCGCCGGCGAAGATGAAGAACGGCACGCCGAGCAGCGCGTAGTTCTCCAGGCCGCCGAACATGATCTGGTGCAGCGCCACCGGCGGCACCGACAAGAAGAAGGCGAAGCTTGCCACCGCGCCGGCAATGAACAGCGCGAAGATCGGCATGCCGAGGAAGAGAAGAAGGATCGGCAGGACCGCCAGAGTCCAAGTCATACGACGGACTCCACGAGCCGGCCGCTGACAAGATCGCGGATGTCACGATAGGCCAGCACGATGGATATCAGCGCCGTGCCGGCAAGCCCGATGGTGATGGCGCCGTGCGGGATGAACATCGGCAGTTCGAGCGCCATGCTGGTCTGATGGATAGCGATCACGCGGCTGACGAATTTGTAGGATTGCCAGGCCGCATAGGCGCAGGTGACCGCAATGACCGCATGATGCAGCAACGCCAGAGCGGCCCGCCCGCGCGGGCCGACCCGGCCGGTCACGATCTCGAGCGCGATGTGGCTGCGATCGGCGGTGACGAGCAGCATGCCGATCATCACCATCCAGATCATGGCGAAGACCAGCAACTCGTCGATGCCGATCACCACATAGCTCAAGGCATAGCGGCTGAAGGCGTTAACGACGTTGAGAAGCACCATCGCCAGCAGGATGAGGCCAAGCAGCATGCGCGCTGCCTGGCTCACGAGATCGAGAACCCCTTTGGCCGGTGCTCCCGGCGCCCCATCCTGCATCGATGCCCCCGTCGTCCCCGTTCCGATCAGGCGGCGCTGGCCAGCGTGCTCGGCTTGGCGCCGGTGGCGACCGCGAAGGCCGGGCGGGCTTCCATCGACTTAAGCCAGCGGGTGAGCTCGGCGAACTCCGGACGCTCGATCGGGAATTCGAGGCAGCGCTTCACGACCGGCGCGAGCGAAATGTCCGCGATCGTCAGCTTATCGAGGGCGAAGAATGCCTTGCCCTTGATGTGGCCGTCGAGAATCTTGAGCTGGGCGATCAAGTCCGCGCTCTGCGCGGCGAAATCGGCGCTGCGCTCGGCTTCCGGCTTCTTGGCGTCCTTGAACACCGCCACATAGGGCGTGTTCAGCGCGCCGAGATTCCAGTCCATCCAGCGCTCGACATAAGTCTTCTCGGCCGGCGTCGCGCCGGTGAGCGACGGATTATGCGTCGCCGTCAGATAACGCAGGATCGTGTGCGATTCCCACGCCACGAGGTCGCCATCGATCAAAGTCGGCACCTTCATGTTGGGGTTCATCTTGCGATATTCGTCGGTGTCGGTGTTTTTGAACAGACGGCCGTAATCCTCGCGCGCATATTTCAGCCCGATCTCCTCAAGGAAGAAGAGGACTTTTTGCACGTTGCCGGAGGTGGCGCGGCCAAGAATGCGGATCATGTGTGGTATCTCCCGGTAGGTAAAAGGTTAGCGTTTGAGCGCGTTGGCGCCCTTGAGATATTTATCGGTGAAGGCGGCCTCGACATTGATGGCCTGCTTCATGGATCCCTGCTCGAGCAGGATCTTGGTGGTGCTCGCCCAGGCGTCCTTGGTCATCCAGCCGATGCCATTCGCTTTGGTGTCGGCGCTGAAGAAGGTGGACTTCACGTCAGCCTCGATCTGCTTGACCAGCACGTCCTTCTTCGCGGCGTATTCGGGATTCATCTCGACGACGATGTCGGCCGCTTCCGCCGGGCTCTTGATGACATCGGCGAAGGCCTGCATGTAGGCGGTGACGAAGCGCTGCACGAGGTCGCTCTTCTCGGCGATCATCTTCTCCGAGGTGAACAGACCCGAGCCGTAGACGGCGTAGCCGAAGTCGGAGCCCTGCATGATCGACAGCGAGCCCGGGCCGCCGGCCTTGGCCTCCAACTCCGGCACCTCGGCGTCGATATAGCCGGGCACGGCGTCGACGCGGCCGAGCAGCAGGTAGTTCTCATACGGCGGCGTCACCGTGCTCTGCTTGATGTCGTCCATGGTCATTTTGTTGACGGCCAGGAACGCCTTGAGAAACACATAGGTCGAGCCTGACGGCTGCACGCCGATATTGAGGCCCTTGAGATCCGACGGCTTGGTCAGCTTGTGCTTGCTCGACAAAGCGAGCATGCCCAGGGGGCTCTTCTGGTTGACCGCGGCGAGCGCCACGACCGGCACGTCCTGCGAACGCGCCACCGCGAGCGTTGGCAGATCGCCGAAGCCGAATTCGGCATTGCCGTTGCCGACGAAGCGCATGGCGTTGGGCGAGCCGGTGCCGCGCTGGATGGCCGTGACGTCGATGCCTTGCTTGTCGAAATAGCCCTTCTTCTTGGCGACGAAGAACATCGCATGGTTGCCGCGCACGACATAATCGAGTTGCACGGTCACTTTGTCGGCGGCGAAGGCCGCGGTGCTGACAAGCGTGGCGAACACCGCCGCGAGCGATAAGGCTTTCATGGAAGGCACTCCTGCTTGGATTTGGCTAACCGGCAGAATGGATCGGATCGAACTTCGGCGCCCACGGCACGAGCCAGCGTTCGGCGAATTCGACGATGTAGTAGAAGGCAAGGCCCAGCACCGAGACGACGATCAGCGCCGCGAAGATCAACGGCGTGTCGAGTTGCGTCGAGGCAAACTGGATCACGTAGCCGAGGCCCTGATTGGCGCCGGCGAATTCACCGACGATGGCGCCGATGACGCTGAAGGTGATGGCGACTTTCAAACCCGCCATCAGATGCGGCAGCGAATGCGGAATGCGCACGCGCAGCATGATCTTGCTTTTGCTGGCGCCGACCGAGCGCATCAGCGACACGAAAGACGGCTCAACCGACTGAAGTCCGGCGAGCATGTCGATGGCGACGGGAAAGAAGGCGATGACGACGATCAACAGGATCTTGGGTGCGAGGCCGTAGCCGAACCAGAGGATGAAGATCGGCGCCAGCGCGACCTTGGGCACGTTCTGGAACAGCACGATGAGCGGATAGAGCGCGCGGCCGAAGCGCTCGAAACGCACGATCACCAGCGCGACAAGCACGCCGACGACGGCCGAGAGCACGAAGCCGAACAGCACTTCCAACGCCGTCGCCTGCGCCGCGAAAGCAAGCGAGCCCCAGTTGGCGATCAGCGACTCGACGATGGCCGTCGGCGCCGGCAGCACGAAGGTCGGCACCTTGAACAGGCGGATGACGGCTTCCCAGACGACGACCACGCCGACGGAAAGCGCGAGCGCCGGCAGAACATTGTAAAGCCCACGCCAGAAGCGATGAGACGCCCAGGAAGCGGCCGGGCTGCCGGCGGTCATGTCGGTCATCGGCGCCCCTTCTTATGGCTCTCGATCAGAAGACTGCGCAACCGATTCTCGGCCGCGGTGAAGGCCGGGTCGGAATAACTCTCTTCGGTGCGCGGATGCGGCACCGTGATCGGCAGCGTTTCGATGATGCGCGCAGGCCCCGTGCCCATGACGTGGACTTCACGGGACAGGAACACGGCTTCGTCGATCGAATGGGTGACCAGCACGATGGTCTTGTTGGTGCGCTCCCAGATGTCGAGCAGGCACTCGCTCATCTCCTCGCGGGTGATGGCGTCGAGCGCGCCGAAGGGCTCGTCCATCAACAGCACTTCCGGATCGAGCGCGAGGGCGCGCGCGATGGCGACGCGCTGGCGCATGCCGCCGGAGAGCTGCGACGGGCTCTTCTTCTCCGCGCCATCGAGACCGACCAGCTTGAGCATGGCGGCGGCGCGGTCGAAAGCTTCGCTCTTCTTGATGGTCTCGTCGGCAGTCATCAGCAGGAAAGCGGCGTTCTCGATCGCGTTCTTCCACGGCAGCAGCGTGGCTTCCTGGAAGACGAGGCCGATCAGGCGGGCATTGACCGCCTCCTGCGGCGAGAGGCCGGCGACGGTCATCGTGCCTTCCGACGGCGTGACCAGGCCCGCCATGACCTTCAGCAGCGTGCTCTTGCCACAGCCGGAGGGGCCGATCAGCGAGACGAAGCTGCCCTTCGGCACCGCAATGTTGATGTCGTTGAGAACGCGCTGCTTGCGCCCTTCCAGCGGAAAATCGACCGCCAGACCCGTGGCGGCGATATGCGCAGGCGCCGCGGCTGCGGGCTTGTCCGGCGCAACGGTTTTCGCGACTGCGGCGTTCATCACTCTCACATTCATTTCGGCTTGTACGCGATGGCGTCCATTTCGATCTTGGTATTGATCACCGCGCGCGCCTCGACGGTGGTCCGCGCCAGCACGGCGTCCTTGAAGTGTTCGGCAAACACCCTGTTGTAGCGGCCGAAGTCGCGGGTATCTTCGAGATAGGTCGTCACCCGCACCACATCGGCGAGGCTCGCGCCCTCTTCCGCCAGGATGCGCTTGATGGATTCGATGGTGCCGGCCGTCTCTTCCTCAATGGTGCCGGACAGCATGTTGCCGTTGGCGTCCTTGGCGACCTGACCCGAGACGAAAATGAAATCGCCCGCGCGCACGGCCGGGTGGAACGGCAGGTTCGGGTTCTTCTTGCCGATCGGATAGACGTCTTTCTTCTCGCTCATACTCTTTACTTCCTGCGTTACGACAGCGCGGCGGCTTCGATCACATCGACGCCGGCTACGCGGTCGACGAGATAGATCAGCCCGCGGCTGTCCATGGTCACGTCATTGGACGACGGCCGATCGGCGCCCGGCGCCGGGTCCGGCGTGTAATGGCCGACTTCCTTCGGCGCATAGGGGTCGGCGTAGTCGACGATGCGCAGCCCCTGCGCGAACCAGGCGAAGGGCACGATCGAGCCGGCGAAGCGCTCCGACGGCTGGTGACAGCCGGTCATCGGCGCCTGCGGGCTGCCGTCCTTATCGAGGCCGGGCACCTGGAAGGTCGAGATCGACACCGGCATCTGCTCTTGCGTGATGTCGTAGGTCCACGCGAAGGACGGCGCCGCCGGCCACAGCTTGGCGACGTCCTCGTCGGCCACGACCATGATGTCGCGGCCCTTCAGCGGCTCCGGCATCACCAGGCAGGTGTGCGTCGGATGCGGATAAACCGGGCTGGTATTCACATGCGACACCAGCTTCGGCTTCGACATGTCGGCGATGTCGAGGATGAAGAAGCCGTGATGCCAGTAGCTCACATAAAGCCGGTCGCCCCGGCGCAGCGGATGATGGCAGCGCGGCGGCACCCATTCGGCCCACGGATATTGCTCGCCGCCGGCTTGCCATTGGCCGGGAATCCACCAGCGGCCGACCTCGGTCGGCTTCGCCGGATTGGCGAGATCGAGGATCATCACGATATTGCCGATGTAACCCTCGACCGTCGGCGAGATATAAGCGTAGCGGCCGTCGAAATCGAAACGATGCACGCCGCCGCCGACGGTACGCCATTCAGTGATCAGCTTCGGCGTCGCCGGATTGGAGACGTCATAGATGTTGATGCCGCCACCGACGTCGTCCGAACCGGATTTGCCGAACTTCTCATGGTTGACGATCATGATGTCGCCGGCGACACGCACCTTGTGCGAATGCCAGCCTTCCGGCACCTCGATCCTGGCGATGACCTTCGGCTGGCGCGGATCGGCGATGTCGATGATGGTCGTGCCGCTGGTCGGCCGCTGATGGCCGACATACATCGTCGTGCCCTCGACCCAGACCTGCCCGCCGCCCGGGCAATCGATATGAGAGATGAGTTTGGTGTTCGACTGACTCGGCACGAAGACACTCAAGCGTTGGGAAACGGGACGAACAGGAAACGGCCCCGGCACGAGAACGCGCCGGGGCCGAAGCTTGGATCAATCGAGGATCGCAGAGATCTCGCCAGACGCTGCCTTGCCCCACTTCTTGTAGAGGCCGAGCTTCTTCAGCGTCGGCTCGTCGGAGGCGACGAACAGGATCAGCGGCTCGGTCGCCGACTCATTGACGTGCTCAAACCAGTGACCGGCCGGCACCGCCAGCGTGTCGAACTGGTTCCAGTCGAACTTCTTGCCGTCGATGAGCGTATGGCCCTTGCCTTCAAACGGCGAGACCAGGAGGCTCGACGTCGTCTTCACCGGCAGCGTGCGCTGGCCCGGCTGCAGCATCTGCGCGAAGAAGGTGATGGTCTTGAACACCGGCTGACCGTTGGTCGGATCGATGTATTCGACCAACAGACCGTCATGAACGTCGCCATCGCTCTCGCGGTGACGATGCAGCAATTCGCGCATCATGTCCCAGCGATAGACGAACATCGGCGAGGAGTGGCCGGCGCCGCGCGACTGCTTGCCGGCAAAGCGCGGCAAAAGGCCACCGTAGCCGTAGACGCGCTGCGAGAAGTCGGGCGAGAAGCGCTCCGACTGAAGCTTCTTGGAGACGAGCTTGCCGTTCTCCATTTCCTTGTAGTCGTGTTCGAAATGCACGGCGTTGAGCGACTCGACCAGCGGCAGGTCGAGCACAGAGAGGTTGAGCGCGCGCTCGTTTCCGACGGTGCCGTGGTTGTGCCAGGTGTCGTTCGGCGTCAGCACCATGTCGCCGGGGCCGAACACGATGTTCTC
>JANLJK010000364.1 GCA_029255525.1 Pseudolabrys sp. | reverse complement strand
CTACTTCTTCAGCGTCCGAGCGACATAGTCGCCAATACGCGCCAGCGTCTCCGACGCGCACCAGATGTCGGTGACGGCCGCTTCGGTCGCCGCGCCCGCCTTGTCCAAGCGTTCGCGCGCCGGCATGCGGATCTGCTGCTTGGTCATGGCGAAGGCCGCGGGCGACAATTCGGCCAGCTCCTCGGCCACAGCGATGGCGTCTTCCGTGAGATCCTCGGGCTCGACCACCTCGTCGATCCAGCCGCGCTCCAAGGCCGCATCGGTCTCGTAGGTCGCGCCGCTGAACGTCACTTCGCTCAGGAAACGTTCTGGCACCACGCTGCGCACCACCTCGAAGGCGAGCGCGGGAAACGGCACGCCGACGAGCATCTCGGTGATGCCGATGCGGCCGGCGCCTTCGACCATGATGCGGCGGTCGGCGCAGGCGGCGAGGATGCAGCCGCCCGCCATGGCGTGACCGTTGATCGCCGCCACCACTGGCTTGGGATGGAAAAACACGGCTTCATAAAGCCGGTGAAGCGCCGGCAGGAACTGGCGCACATAAGGCGCGCCACCGTCGCTCAACCGCCTCAAATCGACACCGGCCGAGAAGATCTTGCCCTGCGCGGTAAGCACGATCGCCCTCGCCGGATCGTTACGCAGCGCGTCGAATTTGTCCGCCAGCGCGTGACAGAACTCGACATCGAGCGTATTGGCCTTGCCGTGCGCCATGGTCAGCACGGCGATAGCGCCTTCGTTCCTTGCGTCGATCATGCGCTTTGTCCTACCGCCGCCGTGCACGGCGCCTTGAATGTCTCGCGATGCGACAACCGTTCGGCATGCACGATCGCAACCGTGAAGGTGAGGATCGCCAGCATCTGATGCGCCAGCGCCAGGGGGATCGGCGCCTGCTCCAGCAGCGTGACGATGCCGAGCCCCCCCTGTAGCGTCACCATGACGGCAAGGATCGCCGCGCCCCGCGCCTCCCGGGCCGCGCGCCAAGCGTCATTGGCATGGAACAACGCGATGAGCCAGATCGCATAAGCCAGCATGCGGTGATCGAACTGCACCGTCAGCGTGTTCTCGAACAGATTGCGCCAGGCCGGCGCGATGAACCACAACCGTGCGGCCTCCGGCACGAAGGTGCCGTCGATCAGCGGCCAGGTGTTGTAGACGAGGCCCGCGTCGAGCCCGGCCACCAGCGCGCCGAGATAGATTTGCACCAGCATCAACACGGCGAGCGCCAGCGCCACGCGGCGCAGCCGCGCCGGCGCCACAGTCGGCGACGGCGGCGTGAGCTGCTGCGCGGTCCACACGATCGCCGCATAGATCGCCGTCGCCAGCGTCAGATGGAAGGCCAGCCGGTACTGCGACACGCTGACGCGACCGGAGCCGACGAGCCCCGACGACACCATCCACCACCCAACCGCCCCTAACGCGCCGCCGGCGGCGAAAATGCCCCACAGCCGCCATTTCAAGCCGGGCGGCACCCAGCCGCGCCACAGGAAGAACAGGAACGGCAGCAGGAACACCGCGCCGGTCGTGCGGGCGAGGAAGCGGTGCGACCACTCCCACCAGTAGATCATCTTGAAATCGCCGAGGCTCATGCCCCGGTTGCGTTCCTGGTACTGGGGGATGGCCTGATACTTGGTGAACTCGGCCTGCCAGGCCGCGTCCGTGATCGGCGGCAATACGCCGGTCACCGGCTTCCATTCGACGATGGACAGGCCGCTTTCGGTGAGCCGCGTCGCGCCGCCCACCACCAAAGTCAGGAAAATCATAGCGGCGGCGCAAAGCAGCCAGAGCCGCACCGCGCGCGTGTGAAAGCCGGAACCGTCGATTGGATGGGCCATGGAAAGCGTGCTTGCCGGGGACGACGCGGACCATATAGACCTCGGTCCAGCACTGCAATTGAGGCCGTCCAGAGGCACCCATGCCCGTCCGCATCCGCAAGCTCATCGGCACCGTCCTGCTCCTGGTGCTCGTCTGCGTCTGGGCGCTGCTCGCCATGGCGCTGGCACAGTCGGCGCTAACCGACATCAATGGCTGGGTCGCGGCGATCTATTACGTGGTGGCCGGCTTAGGCTGGGTGCTGCCGGCGATGCCGCTGATCAGTTGGATGGCGCGGCCGGACGCGCCGCGGAAATCCTAAGCCGCGTTGACGCGGCGGAAGCCATTCCACAGCGCCGTGCCGGCGCCCGACATCAGCACCTTCACATAGCGTTGCTGCTGGAACTCGCCATTGACCGAAATGCGCGGCAGCGCGGTCAGATGATCGCGGTGCGCCTTGAACAACACGCCGGGGCGCGTGGTTACCGCCGTCTTGAAGCCCAGTTCGGCGGCAATGCGGAATTCGCGCGGACCGGCCGAGGTCGGATCGCCGACTGGATAGGCCAGATGCTCCGGCCTTTTGCCGAGCGCGGCCTCCAGCACCGAGCGGCTCATTTCCATCTCGGCACGCGCGGTCGCGTCGTTCGGCACCTTCATCAGCATCGGATGATTGACCGTGTGCGCGCCGATCGTGCACAGCGGATCGGCGGCCATGTCGACGATTTCGTTCCAGTCCATGCACAGGTCGCGGCAGAAGGCCGCCATGTCGACCTTGTAGCAGGCGCAGAGGTCGCGCACCGTTTTGCGCACCTCCTCCTCGGTCTTCATGCTGCGCAGATAACCGTACAGCGCGTCATAGAGTTCGCGTTTCTCGCCGACCGAACGGCAATCGAAGAACTGCTGCTTGCCGTCGATGACGAGACCAATGCGGTCGTTCTGCGCCACCACGGCCTCCAGCGCCACCCACCACAATTCGCCGAGGCGGTCGGGAAAGCTGGTCGGGATATAGAGCGCGAACGGCAGCTCGTACTTCTTCAGCAGCGGAAAAGCGTATTCCTTGAGGTCCTTGTAGCCGTCGTCGAAGGTGATGCAGACGAAGCGACGCGTGAAGTCGTTCTCGACGAAGCGGCGGTGCATCTCGTCGAGCGAGATGACGTCGGTGCGCATGCGGTTGAGGCGCTTGAGCAGCCGCTCGAAGAATTCCGGCGTGATCTCGAGGAGCCGGTTCGGCTGGAAGGCATCCGGCCGCGCCGGCCGGACATGATGGAGGGTCAGGATTGAGCCGACCCCACCCACGAACGGCCGCAGCCAATGGTGCATGCCGCTGAAATACAGCGTTTCCAGGCCCGTGCGGATGATGGTCTTTTTCAAATTTGTCACGAATCTTAACGGCCGGCGGCCGAAATCAACCTATTATTCCAACCCTTTATTGATAATTCTTTGCGAGGCTGTGACCTGCCTCAATTCAGCGCTCCGGAAGTCATGAACGTCGTCGCGATGCGGGTTTTCACGGCTGAAGACCGGCTTTTGCCGGTCGTCGACGGCCAAATCGTGCGATTTGCGGTCTTTGACGACATCGAAGCCGCCGAGGCGCCCTGGCGCGCGCTGGAACACGGCGATACGCTCTGCACCCCCTATCAGCGCTACGACTTCCTCAAAGCTTGGCAGACCCATGTCGGCGCGCCCGCGGGCGTGACGCCGTTCATCATGGCCGGCTTCAATACCGCAGGCCTGCCGCTGTTCCTGCTGCCGCTCGGGGCCCGCCGCGTCGCCGGCGCGACGGTGCTGGAATTCCTCGGTGGCAAGCATGCTAATTTCAACATGGGCCTCTGGCGCCGCGAGGCCGCCGCCCAGGTTAAAGCCGCCGATCTCGGCGCCATGCTCAAGCAGATCGCCGGCCGCGCCGACATGCTGGTGCTGATCAACCAGCCGCTCACCTGGAACGGCGCCACCAACCCGATGGCCCTCTTGCCGCAACAACGGTCGGCCAATTTCGGTTTTTCCGGGAGCCTTGCGCCCGACTTTGAAGCGCTGCTGCGTGCCCGCACCAATGCCAATACGCGCAAGAAGATGCGCAAGAAGGAGCGCGCGCTAGCCGATCTCGGCACGGTTCGCTTCGAACGCGTTCAATGCCCGAACGAGATCCGCCGCGTGCTTGACGCTTTCTTCAAGCAGAAGAGCGCACGCATGCGCGCAATCGGCGTGGCCGACGTGTTCGCCGAGCCTGGCGTGCGCCGCTTCATCGAGGCGGCCACGACCGAGCGGCTTGAGCAGAGCGAGCCGGTGATCGAGCTTTACGCGCTGTCGGTCGACGACATCATCGTCGCCACCATGGGCGGCATCGTCGGCGGCGGCCGCTTCTGCGCCATGTTCAATTCGATCCTGCCGGGCCGCTACGCGGTTGAGAGCCCGGGCGAGCAGTTGATCGTCAATCTGGTGCGGCAATGCTGCGAGCGCGGGCTCGATACCTTCGATCTCGGCATCGGCGAGTCACGCTACAAGCAACTGTTCTGCGAGGATGCCGAACCGCTGTTCGACAACTATCTGCCGCTGAGCCCGTCCGGCCGCCTGCTCGCCACAGGCTACAAGATCGGTGCCGCCATCAAGCGCGGCATCAAACAGCACCCGCAATTGTGGTCGATGGTGCGCGCCACCCGTCGCATCCGCGCGCGCCTTAAGCCGCAGCTTTGACGCAACGGCTTAGGCCGCAGCGACCTGCCCCGCGCCGGCCATCAGCGTGACGTCGGCAAAGCCCGCCAGCATCAGCCGCTCGCGCGCCGCGCGCGTCGCCGGGTTGGCCGGATCGGACGCGACGAGCACCGCGCGCTGTGCCAGCGGCGCGAAGCGCTCGACCGCGATATCGGCGGCCGAGCCGACATCGATGACGACGTGGTCGTAGCTGCGCACCAGCGCCTCGATCACGGTCGCGAGCATCGGCGAAGCGGCGAGCACCGGGCCGTCTGGACCGACATTGCCGGTCGCGATCAGGTGCACGTTGGAGAACTGGTCGCGCGTGATGATGTCGCCGAATGACGCGGTGCCGCGTACCAGTTCGGCCACGCCGGGCGCATTCGGATCGGTCGAGATCACCGACAGATTGGGCGCGCCGAAGGCGAGATCGACCAGGATCACATTGGCCTCCTGCACCAAAGCGCGGGCGAGCGTGATGGCGGCATAGGTGGTGCCGACGTTACGGGCGGTGCCGATCACGGTGACGCGACGGCCGGTGTCGCCCCCCTGGCGCAGGCTGCGCGCGATCTGCTCGACCGTGCTCACCGGCAGCGGCACCATCGCCGGCGCGGCGGCGGCGAAAGACGGCGCCATCGGCATCTGCGGCATCGTCGGCGGCGACTGCACCTGTGGCATCGACGGCATCACCGGCGGCGCAAAGTTCGGCTGCACCATGACCGTCGGCTGATAGGCCTGTGGTTCGAAACGCGGCGGCGCATAGCCCGTCGGACCGTAGCCATAGGCGTAAGGCGATGGCGTCGGAACCGACAGCAGCGCGCCCGTCACAATGAATCCAGACGACAGAGCAAAAGCGGCGAAGGCCGCGATCAGCACCGTCGGTAGCTTCTTCGGATAGGCAGGCTTCAACGCCGGGCTGGCGCGCGAGATGATACGTGCTTCCGGCGGCGCCGCATTGATGTTATCGCGTGCGGAAGCCTCGCGATATTTGGTGAGGTACGACTCCAGCAGATCGCGCTGGGTCTTGGCCTCGCGCTCGAGCGCGCGCAGTTGCACATCCTGCTCGTTGGTCTGCGAGGCGAGCTGCTTCACCTGATTGATGCTGGCGGTGAGCGACTCCAGCCGATCCCCGGCGAGTTTGGCATCGTTTTCGAGCTGTCGCGCCAGCCGTTCGCCCTCGGTCCGAATCTGGCGATCGATCTCGCCGATCTGCGCCTTGAGCTCCTTGATGCGCGGATGCTGGTCGAGCAGCGTGGTCGACTGCTCGGCGAGTTGCGAGCGCAACGCAATACGCTGCTCGATCATGCGCCGCATGGCGTCGGAATTGGCGATGTCGGAGGATTCGATCGGCTTGCCGGTGCGGATCAGCTCGCGCAACTGCTTGGCGCGCGCTTCAAGGTCCGCCTTCTGGCCGCGCGCGGCCGCGATCTGCGAGTTGATCTCGGTAAGCTGCTGGTTCGGCAGCGAGGTGTTGTTAGACCCGACGAACAGGTTGGAGCGAGAGCGGTATTCCTCGACCTTGGCCTCGGCGTCCGCGACCTTCTGGCGCATCTTGTCGATCTCACCGGCGAGCCAGTTGCCGGCTGCGCGCGTCTGATCCTGCTTCGCCGACTGCTGCATCGTCAGATAAGTCTCGGCGATCGCGTTGGCGACCTTGGCCGCGAGATCGGCATTAGCCGAGGAGAAGTCGATCGAGATCACCCGCGACTTTTCGACCAAGGAAACGTTGATGCGCTCGTAATAGGCCTCCAGCGTCCGCTCTTCCTTGGTCATCGCGGTCGGATCGCGGCCGATGCCGAACAGACCGAGGATGAGGCGCAGCCCTCCTGCTCCTGAATCGAACTCCGGCAGGTCGGCGAGGCCTTCCTTCTGGATCACCTGGCGGGCCAGATCACGCGACAGCACGACTTGGATTTGGCTCGACACCGCTTCCGCATCGATCGTGGTGCGATCGCCGGTTTTGTCGGCCTCCGCACGCAGGAAGACGTTCTCGCGCGCCTCGAGCAGAATTCGCGATTCGGAGCGATAACGCGGCGTGATCGCGTTGACGACGACAAAAGCGGCACCGGCGGCGATCAATGTCATGCCGATGATCATCGTCTTCTTCTGCCACAAAAGACGGCCTAAACCGCGCATATCGGGCTCGCCCGTGGCGCCAAAGGGCGCCACTACCGGAGTTGGCGAGACGGCGGCAACTTTCGGTTTTCGGCGGAAGAACATTCCAACTCCAACGCACAGCTCTGGGGCACTGCCGTGATCACAAACTATTATGGTTGCTTCCACGTTAACCGGCCGCGACAAGATGTCGGCGACAAGGTTTCGTTAACCAGCATGGCGACGTAATCGCCGCGTAACTTTTTGCATCTAACCACTTGTTTCACCGCGCTCCGGCGGCAAGGCCCAGTGATGGAACCTCTGAACATCCTTCACGTCTTTCGCGCCCCGGTCGGCGGGCTGTTCCGCCATGTGCACGACCTCGCGGCGGAGCAGGCGGCGCGCGGCCATCGCGTTGGCCTGATCGCCGACAGCAAGACCGGCGGCGCCCGTGCCGAGAAAATCCTGGCCGAGCTCGCACCGAAGCTTTCCCTTGGGGTGCTGCGCATGCCGATGAGCCGGCACGCCGGCCTGAGCGACATCATCAATCTCGTGCGCGTTACCAAGCGCATCAAAGATGTCGATGCCGACATCGTGCATGGCCACGGCGCCAAAGGGGGTGCCTATGCGCGCCTGGCCTTCGACCACCGACGCGCCGCCCGCGCCTATACGCCGCATGGCGGAAGCCTGCTGTTCGGGCGTGACAGCCTGACGGGCAATATCTATCTCGGCGCCGAGAAGCTCCTGATGCCGCGCGGCGACCTCTATCTGTTCGAAAGCGCCTTCAGCGCCGAGGCATTTCGCCGCAAGATCGGCCGGGTCGATGCACTCGTACGCGTGGTTCATAACGGCGTGTCGCGCCAGGAGTTCGAGCCTGTCGCGGTCGAGCCGGATGCCACCGATCTGATCTTTCTCGGCGAATTGCGCATGCTCAAGGGCGTCGACGTGTTGATCGACGCCATCGCCCAATTGCACCGCAAGAGCCGTGGGGTAACCGCGACTCTGGTGGGCGACGGGCCCGATCGCGCCCTGTTTCAGGAGCAGGTCGAGCGGCTGGGCCTCGCACAAGCAATCCGCTTCACCGGAGCGATGCCGGCGCGCCAGGCGCTTCGCCTCGGCCGGATAATGATGGTGCCATCGCGGGCGGAATCCTTGCCCTATGTGGTGCTGGAGACGGCCGCCGCCGGAAAACCGATCATCACCACGCAAGTCGGCGGCATTCCGGAGATCTTCGGGCCGCTCGCGGATCGGCTGGTGCCGTCAGACGATGCGTGGGCGCTGGCCGCCGCGATCGAGCGGACGCTCGACCAGCCCGATGCTACGGCCCACGCGACCGCCGCGCTGCGCGAGCGGGTCGCGGCCGGCTTCTCGGTCGATAGCATGGTCGACGGCGTGCTCGGCGGTTATCAGGAGGTTCTGGACGTTTTGCGCCGGAAAGGGCGGCGTTAAGACATTTTTGAAGATTTCGCTAAGCCTTTCTTGAGAGTCTTTCCTTAGAAATTTCCGGGAATTAGCAATGATCCCGGAGGCATGCGCAAGCCCGCTTACGGGATCCAGTGTGTGTGCGTACCATGACCGAAACCGATGTGCGTCCTTCGCTGAGCGGCTCCGGCGCGGCCGCTGTTCTCGATCATGTGCGTAATGCGCCACCGCTGCAGCCGCAGGCCCGCACGCTGTCGCCCGAGGCTCTGGCCGTCGCCGCCAAGCCGATGCCGGCGCCAATCTCACCGATCGTGCTGGCCGGCGTCGTGCGCATGGGCGAGTTCGTGCTGATCGTCGCGGTCGGCCTGGCGCTGTTCGCCGCTTATCTGCCGCCGGAGGACGGGCTGTTCTGGCGCTATCTCGTGGCAACATTGGTCATCGCCTCGCTGTCGACGCTCGCCTTCCAGGTCGCCGACATCTATCAGGTGCAAGCCTTCCGCGGCCTCGAGAAGCAATACATGCGGATGGCGTCGGCCTGGTCGATGGTCTTCCTGATCGTCATCGGCGCATCGTTCTTCCTCAAAGCCGGCGAGATGTATTCCCGCGTCTGGCTCGGCAGCTATTTTATCGCCGGCATCGTGGCGCTCGTCGTGTCGCGCAAGTCACTCTATTACGCCGTCCGCAAGTGGACGCGCGAGGGCCGCCTCACCCGTCGCACCGTCATCGTCGGCGGTGGCGATCCCGGCGCACGCGTCATTGAGGAGCTGCGCCGGCAGAAAGATGCCGGCATCGAGATCATCGGCCTGTTCGACGATCGTGGCGACGACCGCAGCGCGGCCGAATGCGCCGGCGAGCGCAAGCTGGGCAGCGTCGGCGATCTGGTCGAGTTCGGCCGGCGCACGCGCGTCGACCTGGTGATCTTCTCGCTGCCGATCTCGGCGGAAGGCCGCATCCTGCAGATGCTCAAGAAGCTGTGGGTGCTACCGCTCGACATCCGGCTGGCCGCACACACCAACAAACTGCAGTTCCGCCCACGCTCGTACTCCTACATCGGCAACGTGCCGGTGATCGACGTCTTCGACCGCCCCATCGCGGACTGGGACGTCGTGATGAAATGGCTGTTCGACAAGGTCATTGGCGGCCTGTTGCTGATCGCTGCGCTGCCGGTGATGGCCATTGTGGCGATCGCGATCAAGCTCGACAGCAAGGGCCCGGTGTTCTTCAAGCAGAAGCGCTACGGCTTCAACAACGACCTGATCGAGGTCTACAAATTCCGTTCGATGTATACGGACAAGACCGACGCCAGCGCGTCCAAGCTCGTCACCAAGGACGACCCGCGCGTCACCAAGGTCGGCCGGTTCATCCGCAAAACCAGCCTCGACGAATTGCCGCAGCTCATCAATGTGGTCGTCAAGGGCAATCTCTCGCTCGTCGGCCCGCGGCCCCATGCCGTCAACGCCAAAGCCGAAACCCGTCTCTACGATGAAGCAGTGGACGGCTATTTCGCGCGCCATCGTGTCAAGCCCGGTATCACCGGCTGGGCGCAGATCAACGGCTGGCGCGGTGAAACCGACACGCATGAGAAGATCCAGAAGCGTGTCGAGCACGATCTCTATTACATCGAGAACTGGTCGGTGCTGTTCGACCTCTACATCCTGGCACGCACGCCGCTCTCGCTGCTCAAGACCGAGAACGCCTATTGATCACCGCCCGCGATATGGCGCTCGGCGCCGGAGCGCGGCCGCCTTACGCTCCGCCTCCGGCAGCGCTCTACGCGCCAGCCTATAGTCTGGCACCCGCCGCCGTGGCGGCCATGCCGTTTCGTGAACGCCTGCTGCTTGTTGTCCTTTACGTCGCGGTGCTCGCGAGTTCGGTCGCAGTCATCGAGCCCTCGCCGCACGATGCCTTAATGGGTGTACTGGCGGTAACCTGCATCGTCGCCGGCGTGCGTTTCGACCGCAGGCTCACGCTGTTGTTCCTTTTTCTATTAATCTGGAACGTTTCCGGACTGATGTCGCTGCTCAACGTCGTGGGCGCGGAGAAGACCATTCAGTATGCGGCCACGTCGTTCTATTTGGCGGTGGCCGCCCTGATTTGGGCCTGCCTTTTTGCCGAAAATACGCTGATGCGGCTCACCGTTTTGAGCAAGGCTTATATCCTCACCGCCGTCATCGGCGCACTTGCCGGTACCCTCGGCTATTTCCACGCCTTTCCTCGTGCTCATGATTGGTTCGCCCACGACGACCGCGCTCTGGGCATGTTCAAGGACCCGAACGTTTATGGGCCGTTTCTGATCTGGCCCACCCTGGTGATCACCGAGCGCATGCTGACATACCGCATCGCCTTCGGCGACCTCGTGGCGGCTGCCGTCCTGCTGCTTGCTCTGCTCGTGGCCTTTTCACGCGGCGCCTGGTTTCATTTCGCAGTGTCGGGCATGGTTCTGGTGGCGCTGTGCTTCCTCACCGCCCAGACCGCGAAGGCGCGGTTCCGTATTTTCCGCATGTCCGTCATCAGCATCGTCCTGCTGGCGGGTCTCGTTGTGGTTCTCCTGTCCATCCCGGCCATCGGCTCGATGTTTTCCGAGCGCGCACGTCTCATCCAGTCTTACGATGTCGGCGAAGGTGGGCGCTTCCGGCTGCAGGAACTGGCGCTACAGGATGTGCTGAAATATCCCAACGGCATGGGCCCGTTCGGCTTCGCCAGCACGCAAGCCAATCAGCAGCACAACGTCTATTTGCAAGGCTTCCTGGTCTACGGCTGGACCGGAGGCATGGCCTACATTCTGCTGGTCTGTTCAACCTTGCTGGTAGGCTTCCGGACGGTCTTCGTCCACACGCCCTGGCAGCCTTATGTTATCGCGACCTACGCGGCCTTCGTCGGCGAGGTGGCCGAAGGCTTCATCATCGACAGCGATCACTGGCGCCACTTTTTTCTGTTGCTTGGCATAATTTGGGGCACGATGGTCGCAACCGCGAAATATGTCCGTGGCCACCAAGGGGCTCAACCCGTCCGCTGAACATCCGCGCTCGCGCGTCAGGAGGGTCTGGTCGCGCGCTTTTTTGAGAAGTGAAGGCGGTTGCCTTCGGCGAGCGATCCCGCGGGCGCCCTGCTCCGCATGCCCGTGATCAACCGGCTGAAATACGAGTCGGGCAACAGCAGCGCCAGGACATAGGCCCCCAGCGCCTTCCAAAGCGGAATACGGCCAGTGCCGTCCCGGCTCGTCCACCACAGCCGCAACAGCGCCAGCGGACGATAATCGTCGGCATGATTGCGGCGGATGTAGCGCCACAAACGCGCATGCAGGTGCTTCTTGTTCACCGTCGACGATCGGCTCGTCGTCTCAGACCGGATATGGTAGTTGTAAAGTGGCTTAGCGACTTCGATGCCGCGATAGCCGGCATCGGCAAGCCGCAGGCTGAAATCCCAATCCTCATAGCCTTCGCGCATCGCCTCGTCTTGGCCGCCAACCGCTAAGTAGCATTCCTTGCGCAGCACCAAGCCGACCGACAACGTATTGGTGAAAAGCAGATCGAACCGATTGAAATAGCGACGCGAGATGGTTGTTTCCGTTCCCAGCACCTGCTGGTGCGTGAAGACCATGCCGATCTCCCCCGGCGCCGCCTGTAGCAACGGCACTGTTTCGGCAAGGAAGGTCGGCGCGTATGTGTCATCGCAATCAAGCAAGGCGAGAATATCCGCGCGGGCCGCGCGGGCGCCAGTATTGCGCGCGGCGGACGGGCCGCCATTGACCCGATGGATCACGCGCGCGCGCCCCTCGAGCGTGGCGAGCTTGCGCAACGTCTCTCCATCGGTCGAGCCGTCATCGACGATGACGATTTCGAAGTCGCGGAACGTCTGCCGCGCGAACGAATCCATCAACTGGTCGAGGAAGGCTCCGCCATTGTAGCAAGGCACCAGCACGCTCACGGCGGGCGCATGGCCCTTCTCCGCCGCCTCGCCCAGATCTTCCGGGCCCGTGTGTAAATGGTCGCCTGTTGATTGCATGAAGACCGTGCACCGCGATAACGCATGCACAGTGCCATTGGGAGGACCAAGATTTCCTTAAGCGACGCGCGTAAATCGGGCACAGGTAGAATTGAGCCGCGGTACGGCTGCCGATACGAGAGCGGCGGAACCCACCTTGCAAGGATTTGTTCACAACGTTTTTTTACCGAGTCCAATGCTTTCGTCGTTAGTTTCGCGGCCATGATCGGCCAGGTGCCCCCATCGTCCACGCGATCCCTGCGCTCAATCCATGGTGATGGGGCGCCGTGATGACGGCTGGCGCAGCGACAGCCGGACGGACGGTCGCCCCGGCCGGAACTTCTTCCAAACCTGCCACGCCGGAACCGGCGCCGGGGGCCGGCCCTATGAACGAAACGCCGCAGCGACACGCCGGCTTACGCCGCCACTCCGGATTCGTGCAGCAGCTTACGCTTGTTGCCTTGCGCGGTTCGGTCACGGTCGCGAAGTTCCTGCTCACATTCTACATCACGCGCGTTCTTGGCCTCGCCGATCTCGGCATTTACGGCCTGATCGCCGGCGGCACGACGATCGTCCCGGCCCTGTTCGGCTTCGGTATCACCGACTGGGTCAGCCGCGTGATCGTCAATCTGCCCTCGCGGGAGGCGGTCCCTTACATGACCTCACGCGTCGCCCTGTCGGCCGCGGTGCATGTGATCGCACAGCCACTCGCATGGCTCCTCAATTATGCGCTAGGCGCTCCGATCCCCTGGAACATTGTCGCGTTGGCCGGCCTGATCCTCTTTCTCGAACACGTCATCAACGACGCGCAGGATCTGCTCATCTTCCGCGGGCGCGTCTATTTCGCCAGCGTCGTGCTCTTCGTACGCGCCGGATTATGGCCGCTCCTGGTGATGCTCTGGGCCTGGCTCGACCCGGCGGCACGCACGCTCGATCACCTGCTCATCGGCTGGATCGCCGGTCTCGTGCTCGCCGGCCTCTTGCTGGCCTCACAGATCGTCGTGCATCGGCGCTGGCGCCTGCTCGGCTTGCGCATCCGATGGCTGTTCGACTGCATACGCAACAGCACACCGTTCTACCTCAAGGATATCAGCGGCGTCGGCAGCCTTTATCTCGACCGCTTCGTGGTTTCATTCTTCCTCGGGCTCGAACTGACCGGCGTCTATACCTTCTTCTGGTCGTTCGCCAATGTGGTGAATTCGCTGGTCCTCCACGGCACCATGCAGCCGCGCATTCCGCAATTGATCGTCGCCGCGCGCGATCCAGATCCGGCAGTGCTTCGCCGGCTCGAACGGAAGGTGCAGATCGAAACCGGCGGTTGGGCGCTTGCGCTCGCGGTCGGCGCCCTCGCGGCGATGCCGTTCGTCCTGCCCTATCTCGGACGTCCACTGCTGCAGGACAACGTCTTCGTGTTCTGGATCATCATGGGAGCCGCGTTGGTGCGCGTCAGCGCCGATTGCTACAGCTATATGCTGCTCGCGCTGCATCGCGACCGGGCGATCGCCGTGATCAGTCTGATCGGCGTCGTGGGCTCCACCCTGTTGAACGCCATCCTGATCCCCCTTGTCGGGCTTTTGGGCGCGGCGCTCGCCTTTCTTGCCACCGCCAGCGGACTGCTGGTGGCCCGCTACAATGTGAGCCGATCGCCCGCTCCGATCCGCAAGGATCCTTAAACTTTTTCAGTCTACGGGGTTCCTCTTGGCACATTGCGAGGCTGGCCTTTGCGTATCCTCCTGACCTCCTACGCATTCCATCCCTCGATCGGCGGGCTCGAGACGGCCAGCATGCTGCTGGCAAGCGGTCTTGCCGAGCGGGGCTACGACGTCACGGTGGTGACCCAGACGCCGGGGCCGACCGAAGGCTATCCGTTCCGTATCGTCCGCCAGCCCGGCTTTTTCCAGATGCTGTCCTTGGTGCGCGCGACCGACGTCGTGTGGCAGAACCAAGTAAGCTTGCGCCGTCTTTGGGCGGTCCTGCTGGTGCCGCGGCCGCTGATCATCATGCATCACATCTGGCTGACGAAGGATGTCGAAGCCGGTCCCCGCTTCGAGATGATCAAGCGCCTTGCCTGCAGGCTTGGCCACAACGTTTTCGTCAGCGACGCCTTGCGCGAGGATGCACGGCTTCCCGGCGTCATCATCCCCAATACGTACCACGAGGAACTTTTCCGGGTCATTCCCGAGATCGAACGAGATCGCGACGTCGCGTTTCTCGGCCGCATCGTTAAGCCCAAAGGCGCCGACATCCTCGTCGACGCCGTGGCGCAGCTTGCCAAGAAGGGACGGCGGTTGCGCGCAACCATCATCGGGGTCGGACCGGAAGAGGCAGCGCTCAAAGCACGCGCCGCGGCCGCCGGCGTTTCCGACCTCATTGATTTCCCCGGTCCCAAGCGGGACGAGGAACTGGTGCGATTGCTCAACCGTCACCGCGTTCTGGTCGTGCCTTCTCGCTGGGAGGAGCCGTTCGGCATCGTGGCGCTTGAAGGCTTGGCCTGCGGTTGCGTCGTCGCGGTGGCAAACAGCGGCGCACTACCGGAAGTGATTGGCCCCTGCGGTCCGACCGTACCGAAAGACGATCCGGCCGCGCTCGCCGCCGAGCTCGATCGGCTGGTCAGCAATCCCGACGTCTTGGCGGCCTATCGGCGACACGCGCCTGAGCATCTCACCAAATACACCAAGGCCGCCATGTTCGACGCCTGCGAGGCGGTGATCCATGAAGCCGCCTCCAAGGGCGGCCGCCGCCTCCCGTCACAACAGACGGTTGTCAAAGCGGCGACGCCGGCCGAACACCGTTAAGCTCAAGCCTATTGGGTTTGGAAATAGTCTTGGAAATTTCTGGTCGGGGCGGCGGGATTCGAACCCACGACCTCTTGTCTCCCAGACAAGCGCGCTAACCGGGCTGCGCCACGCCCCGACCGGAACGGCGCGGACTATAGGGATGCGCCTATCGCAGCGCAACCACCCTGCAGGGGCTTGTAAACCGCCCCGTTTCTAAAAATTTCGTCCCTCAATCCGGCGTCAGCAGCGACACACCGAGCCGCGCGCGGCGGCGCAGCCAGGTGGTGGCCCGGTACTTCGGGTCGAGCGTGGCCGCATGCATGCCGTCGAGCACCGCGAGCACGCGGGCCGGCATCAGGCTGTCGCCGAGGGCCAAGGGACCCTTCGGGTAGTTCAGGCCATACTCGACGGCGATATCGATGTCGGACGGCTTGGCGATGCGCAGCTCGGCGATCCGCGTGCCGATGTTGACGATCATGGCCAAGAGGCGCTGAGCGACAAAGCCGGTGCTGTCATTAACGACGGTCACCGCCTTGTTGCCGGCTGACAAGGCCGCCACCGCGGCACCGAGCGTCTCCGGTGTGGTCAGCGGCGTCTTCATCAGTGTGCGACGGCCCTCGAAGCGGCCGAGCATATCGACAGCCACGGTGCGGGCGGGATCGAGCTTGAGGCGGACGGCGGCGCCGGTTGCGTCCTCGCCGAGCGGCGTGACGAAACACACGGCGCCCGCGGCCGGCGCGCCGCCGAGCTGAGCCTTCACGCCAGCAGCTTCCAGCCAGCCGGCCAGCTCGCGGCCGCCGTCTTCATCGGCCACCCAGACGGACGCCGGCAACGGCTGTTCGGATACGGCGACGGTCGGCGGGCTCGCTTCCGGCGCGCCATCATATTTATAGAAGCCCTGCTTGCTCTTGCGGCCGAGCAGCCCGCCGGCGACGCGCGTCGTCATCTGCGGCGACGGCTGATACATCGGCTCGCCGAAATACTGCTCGAACATGCTGACCATCACAGAGTGGGTCACATCGCCGCCGATCAGATCGAGCAATTCGAACGGCCCCATGCGGAAGCCGGCGGCCTCCTTCATGATGAGATCAACCTCGCGCGGCGAAGCGATGCCCTGCGCCGCGATGCGCAACGCTTCCGGGCCGTAAGCGCGGCCGGCGTGATTGACGACGAAGCCTGGCGTATCGGCGGCGACCACCGGATGCTTGTTGATGCGCTTCACGAAGCCTTCCAGCGCCGTCACCAAAGCCGGCTCGGTGCGCAGGCCGCCTATGACTTCAACCAGTCGCATCAGCGGCGGCGGATTGAAGAAATGCAGGCCCGCGACGCGCTCCGGTCTAGCACAGCCGGCGGCAACTTCGGTGACAGACAACGACGACGTGTTGGTGGCCAGCACGGCGTCCGGCGCCACGCGCTTTTCGAGTTCGCGGAACAGATCGCGCTTGGCGTCCAGACTTTCGATGATCGCCTCGATCACCACATCGGCGCTGGCCGCTTCGTCGTAGGACGCGATCGGCTTCAGGCGCTCCATCACGCCCTGCTTGACGTCGGCTGCCATGCGGCCTTTCGACACGAGGCCTTCGAGCGCCTTGTCGACGGCGGCGATCGCCTCCTGCACCGCGCCCGCGCGCGGATCGAATAGCAGCGCGGTGATGCCGGCCTGCGCGCAGACCTGCGCGATGCCGCGGCCCATGGTGCCCGCGCCGAACACCGCGACCGTCAGGTCGCGCGCTTCAAGATCTCTCGCCACGTTGTTACTTTCCTTCGAATGCCGGTTTGCGCTTCTCCAGGAAGGCCTTCATTCCTTCCTTCTGGTCGCGCGTCGCGAACTGCAATTGGAACGCCTTGCGCTCCAGCATCAGCGCCGTCTCCAAGGGCGCGTTGAGCCCGGCATGCACGATCTCCTTGATCTGCTGCACCGAGATCACCGGCATGGCGGCGATGTCGCGCGCGATCTCCAACGCGCGCTCGAGCGCCTTGCCGGTCGGCGCCACTTCGCTGATCACGCCCATGGCCGCGGCTTCGCTGGCGCTGAACAATTTGCCGGTCAGCATCAACAGCAGTGCGCGTTTGCTGCCGACGAGGCGCGCCAGCTTCTGCGTGCCGCCGCCACCCGGCAGGATGCCGAGCTTCACCTCAGGCAGGCCGAGCTTGGCGCTCTCGCCCGCGACGATGATATCCGCGCACAAAGCAAGCTCCAGACCGCCGCCAAGCGCGAAGCCCTCGACCGCGGCGATCACCGGCTTCGGACAGTCGGTGATGGGGCGCCAGTATTTCTGCACATTGCGCGCCATCACCTCGACCGGGCCGGCCTCGGCCATCTCGGTGATGTCAGCGCCGGCGACGAAGGCCTGCTCGTTGCCGGTGATGACCAGGCAGCGGATGGCCGGGTCGGCGGCGTATTGCGCGGCCGCTTCCGACAGCGCGACGCGCACCGCGAGGTTGAGCGCGTTGCGCACCTGCGGCCGGTTGATCTTCAGGACGACGATGTCGTCCGACGGGCGCTCGACGATGAGCACATCCGATGATGTCATGTGGATTGAACCCCGCATGGAATGGGCGCCCTGCCTAGCACGCGGCTACCCGGGATCGCTAGCGCCCCAGCGAATTGACCGCGTCGAGGGCGTCGATCACGCCGGCCCCGACATCCCGCGGCTTGCCGGGAACACTCCGCGCCGAGCGCACCAGGGTCTGGCGTAGCGCATTGGGCGTCAGATCCGATTTCCGCGCGAGCAACAGCGCCGCTACGCCGCTGGCGTGTGCCGCCGCCACCGAGGTGCCGGTGGTCACGGCATATTGGCCGTCCGGCGCGGCCGCCAGGATATCGACGCCGGGCGCCGCCACGGCTACCTGCGACCCGCGGTTGGCGAGCGGCATCAATTTGTCGTCGGCATCGGTCGCGGTAACACCGATGACATGCGCATCGGCACCGGGATAAAGCGGCGGCGAGCGCGGTCCCGCATTGCCGACCGCCGCGATCAGCACCATGCCGCGCGCATGCGCCTTGTTCAGCAGATCGCGCAGCATGACATCGGCCGGGCCGGCGAAACTCATATTGATGATACGGGCATTCTGCTGCGCGGCCCAGTCGATGCCCTTGAGGATGTTGAACGTCGTGCCCTGCGCGCTCTCGCCTTCGCCGGCGAAGGTGCGCACGACGAGCAATCGCACCTTCGGTGCCACGCCGATGAGCTTGCTGTGCGCGGCAATGGCGCCCGCCATCGCCGTGCCATGCGCATGCGGCGAGGACGCGCCGCCGAGCGCGTCGTACTGACCGGCGATCACGCCGGCGAGATCGGGATGCGCCGTGTCGACGCGGGAATCGATCACCGCCACCAGCACGTCGTCGCCACTGGTGATGCGATGCGCTTCGCGCAGGCGCAATTTGTCGACGACATATTGCGCGCCGGCATCCTGCGTACTGGAATCCTGCGGCGGCGCCTGCGTGTTCTGTGCCAGGCCATAGAGATAATTCGGCTGCGCGGCGGCGATGCCACGATATTGTGCCAGCGCACGCAAGGTCTGCGCCACGCTGCGGTTGCCGTCGATGCGCCAGCGCTGCAGCGTGCGCGAGGTCAGTGTGAAGCTCTGCACTTCGAGGCGCGTCAATTGCAATCGCGTCGCGATGCGCGACAAAGTCTGCTCGGAGACGCCGCCTTCTACCTGCAATAGAATTTCATTGCGGACGAAGCGGACCTCACCCGGCGGCGGAATGCTGATGGTATTGCCGCGGCCGCCCGGCTGACGCGCACTGCGCGGCGTCTGCGGCCCACGCGGCGGCGTGCCGGTGGCCGTGGTCACGACAACATCGGGAAACAGCATGGGGCCGATAACCCAGCCGACCGGTCCCAGGAAGCAGCCCAAGGTGGAGCGCCCCACCTCGGCGGCCGTCATCTCGCGGCCGAGGATGATTGTGCCGATGATCGGTGTGGCCGCCGAACAGGCCACGCCGCCCATGACGTACCAGCCGAGCGGGGTGATCGTCCGCGTCGTGACGGGCGGTGGCGTATTATTTCCGGTGCCGGGGCCTGGCCCGGCGGACTGCGCCATAGCCGGCGTCAGCGCGCCGTGGATCACGGCCAACGCCAAAACCGCCGCTGCTGCGACCCGTCGCATGCTCAGCCCTTCACCCCGCCCGCACCGTGACCTAGACATTTTTTGCATATGCCTTGGTCGGACGCCACGGGTCATACGTTCAATCGTGGTGGATTAGCCCGGCCTGCCGATAGCATAGTGCCCGCCCCGGGGAACGTTGCCCGGCCCCGCCGCGCGCCCTATTCCGGCCGCGCCACCGCCGCGTCGATGAGCTTGCGGCACTCGTTGAGCTCCTGCAGCGCCGTCTGCAACTTGCGCAGCTGCTCCGCCCCAAAGTCGGCGGAGGCGCGCGATGCCGGCGCGGCAGCCTGCGGCGTCACGGCCAGGCGCGGCTCGACGGATGGCGCCGCGACGGCCGGCTCACGCAGCAGCCGGTCGTCCGGCGAGATGCGCGGCATCGGCGCGCTTTGCATCGGCGGATCGCGCCGTGTCGTGGCGTCATCGAGACGATCACCGAGATCGCGGCCAATCAGAGCGCCCAGTCGGCCGCGCAAGCCGTCGGTTTCTTCTTCGGCTTCTTCGGCTTCTTCGGTCTCGTCCAGCTCTTCGCTCTCATCGAACGCTGCCGTTTCTTCGACGACCTCGTCATCCTGCGCGCCACCATGTGGCGGCTGCACCGCGCCTTCTTCCCAAACGGACTGCACGAACTTGACGCCCTGCTCGCGCAGAATGCGTTGCACGCCACGGATCGTGTAGCCTTCGCCGTAAAGCAGATGACGGATGCCGCGCAGGAGATCGATGTCGTCGCGACGATAGAAGCGGCGGCCACCGCCACGCTTCATCGGCTTGATTTCGCGGAAGCGGCTTTCCCAGAAACGCAGGACGTGTTGCGGCAGATCGAGCTCGTCCGCGACTTCACTGATGGTGCGAAAAGCGTCCGGCGCCTTCTCGTCCAAAGCGATTGCCTCGCCGTTCAGGTGAATGCTGGCAAATCAACGCGGTACAGCAATGAGTGCCTAGCCCGCTTTAAGTCAGGCAGGCCCTAAGTCAAGTCTGCTGTCGCCGGCGTCCACCCTATTCTTCGTCGGGGACGTCGTGCCCATTGATGCGCTGCTTGAGGATGGCCGACGGCTTGAACACCATCACCCGCCGTGGCGAGATCGGCACTTCTTTACCGGTTTTCGGATTGCGCCCAATGCGTTGGCCCTTCTTTCGCACCACGAAGGAGCCGAACGACGAAAGCTTCACCGTTTCCCCGCGTTCGAGGCAGTCGGTGATCTCTTTGAGCACCAATTCGACCAATGCCGAGGATTCTGTGCGGGACAGGCCCACCTTTTGGTAGACCGCCTCACACAGGTCCGCACGCGTCACTGTCTTTCCGGTCATCACCCGCCCTGCCCCCGGCGAAGGTATCTCGCTGAATAATCAACGATATTAGTATGTTCCGGACGGGTCAACCGGCCGATTGAAAATTCGCTCGCGATTTGAATAGGCTGCGGCCGGACCGGAACCCACCCGCCCGGGCTCTTGCTACCAGCGCAACAGCGCCGAACCCCAGGTGAAACCGCCACCCATTGCTTCCAAAAGGATGAGATTACCGCGCTTAATGCGCCGATCGGCCACCGCATCAGCCAAAGCCAGCGGGATCGATGCCGCCGACGTATTGCCGTGGCGGTCGACGGTCATCACGACCTTCTCCGGCGCGATGCCGAGTTTATGCGCGGAACCGTCAATGATGCGCTTGTTGGCCTGATGCGGCACGA
>JANLJK010000363.1:9499-20587 GCA_029255525.1 Pseudolabrys sp. | reverse complement strand
AGGTCGCCGCGCAGGCACATGCGTGAAAGCCCCAGACCTTCGCTGGCATGCCCGCCCCTCTGCCGGGCGGGATCGGGCCTCACACCCCCCGCCGGGTCTCATGACAAACCCGGCCACCCTCCCCGCCGCGTCCACCGTCCCGCCCGAGCTGGCGGCCGCGGCCACGCGCGCCAGCTGCTCAGGATCGCCGGCCAGCGCCACGATCTCCGAGCACAGCCGCTCGGACGTGAAATCCTTCTGCACGATGCGGATGGCGCCGCCCACCGCCTCCAGCGCACCGGCATTGTGGAACTGATCCTGGTCGAGCGCGTGCGGCAGCGGCACCAGGATGCTGGGGCGGCCGATGGCCGACAGCTCGGCCACGGTAGAGGCGCCGGAACGCGACACGACGAGATGGGCGGCGGCCATGCGCGCCGGCAAGTCGGTGAAGAACGGCGCGCAGTCGGCGGTAACGCCAAGCCTGGCGTAGGTCGCGCACACGGCCTCCATGTTCTCCGCACGCACCTGTTGCACGATGCGCAAGCGGGCACGCACATCGGCGCTCATGTGCTCGATCGCCGCCGGTACGATCTCGCCCATCACCTGCGCGCCCTGGCTGCCGCCGAACACCAACAGGTTGAGCGGCGCGCCAAGATCGGGGGCGGCGTAAGGCGTGGCGGCGACGGCGATCACGGCGGGGCGCACCGGATTGCCGGTGAAGGTCATCTTCGCCTGCACCGCAGGCGCGACATTCTTGACGGTCGGGAAACCGGTGGCGATGCGGGTGACACGCACGGCCAGCATGCGGTTAGCGCGGCCCATGACGCTGTTCTGCTCGTGTAGCACCGTCGGCACGCCGCGCAGCGAGGCCGCGAGCAAAGGCGGCACGGTCGGATAGCCGCCGAAGCCGACCACCACCGCCGGCTTGATACGGCCGATGACACTCCACGCCTTCAGCGTGCCGCGGCCGAGCGCCCACGCGGTGCGCGCCAGCGACAGCGGATCCTTGCCGCGCACGGTGGCGCTCGGGATCAGATGCACACCGCGCGCGGGAAACTTGAACTGCGCGGTGCGGTGGTCGGTGGCGAGGTCGATGACCGCGCCGCGCTTCGCCAGCGCATGCGCGAGTGACTCGGCGGGAAAGAGATGCCCGCCGGTGCCGCCGGCGCAGAGGAGGATGAGTTTGTTCGTAGCCATTGTTTGCGCGGCACGTCCCTTTTGAAGTCATTCCGGGGCGCGCCGAAGGCGCGAACCCGGAATCCAGAATCTTGCGCCGTGCTTATAGCTGGATTCCAGGTTCGCGTGCTGCGCACGCGCCCCGGAATGACGGAAGAATCTACGCCCTGCTGCCCGCCGTCTCCGGCTCCATCTCCGGCGCGCGCAGATAAGCCGCGCGTGGCTGCTCGCGGGTGAGCGCCAGGAGCATGCCCATGGCGTAAGCGAGCGAGATCATCGACGAACCGCCATAAGAGATGAAGGGCAGCGTCATGCCCTTGGCCGGCATAAGTTTCAGATTGACCGCCATATTGATCGCTGACTGGGTCGCGAACAACATCGTCAGGCCGGCCGCAGCAAAGCGCGCAAAAGGATCGTCATTACGCATCGCGCGCAACAGCGAGCGGATGACGATAAACGCGAAGATCGCGGCGATGGTGAGACACAAGGCGACGCCGAACTCCTCAGCCGCCACCGAATAAACGAAGTCGGTGTGGCTCTCCGGCAGTAGGCGCTTCACGGTGCCCTCGCCCGGCCCCTTGCCGAACCAGCCGCCGCGCATGAAGGACTCGGTGGCAATATCGATGTTGAAGGTGTCGCCGGAGGCCGGGTCCATGAAGCGCTGAATGCGGCGGGCGACGTGCGGCACGGTGAAATAGGCCGCGGTGAGGCCTAAGCCTGCGACACCAGCCAGGCCGAACATCCAGATCACGCGCATGCCGGCCATGAAGAACAGCGCGCTCCACACCAGCACGATCAGCATGGTCTGGCCGATGTCGGGCTGGATGACCAACAGCGACACGACGACGAGCAGCAGCGTCAGCGCGATGGCGTTGGCCGGCATCTCCGGATGCTTCGCCGATTCACCGAACAGCCAGGCGATGAGGATGACAAAAGCCGGCTTTAAAAATTCCGACGGCTGAATGTTGACGCCGAAGATGATGAGCCAGCGCTTGGCGCCCTTGATCTCGGCGCCGAATATGGGCGTGAGCGCGACAAGGAGCAGGCTGACAGCGAAGACAACGAGCGCGAGTCGGCGGATCTGGCGCGGGGAGAGGAACGAGACACCGAGCAGCACGGCGATGGTCGGCGCCAGGAACAGGATGTGCCGGTTGACGAAATAGAACGGATCGAGGCCGAGGCGGCCGGCGACCGGCGGGCTGGCGGCGAGCGACAGCACGACGCCGGCGAGCATCAAAGCGCCGAAGGCGGCGAGCGTGAGCTTGTCGACCGTCCACCACCACTCGGCGAAAGGCGTGCGTTGCGCGCGCGAAACCATGGCTCAACCTCGAGACCGAAGCGACTTTTAATAGTCCTGACTCCTCACGGTTTACGAAGCATTAACACTGGCTTTCATTGCCCGCGAAAGCGGGCAATGACACTTCCCCCGCTCACGGCGGCACGCCGAAGCGCTTGGCGAGATCCGCCGGCATCAGCTCGGACGCGGCGCGGTCGAAGGCGATACCAGCGCGCGCCAGCGCCCGCGCGATCAGCGACACGCAGCCCGGTTTGCCCATGTCCGGCACGCGGAAGCGGTCGCCGAATGTCACCGAGAGGCCGAGCAGCACAAAGCCTGCAATGTCATAGCGTTGGCCAAGGAATCCATAGGCGTAGCGCGCCGCCTCCTGCCGCGCCGCCTCACTCAGATCGAGCCGCACATAACAGAAGTCGGTCGCGCGATATTTCTCGATGCCACATAGACCGACGCCGCGCGCATGCACCTCCAGCAGATGGCCGGCATCGGTGACCACCAAAGCGGCATGGCTCCAGTAGCCGTAGCGGCGATAGTCTTTGCGAAAGCGCCGCCAGGCGCCAAGCCGGATCGCCCGGCCGAGCCAGCCGGGGCCGCGGATGAGCACGAGGTCGCCGCGGCGCAGGCCAGTGACGATCTCGCCCGGCGGGCAACGCACATAACCTTCGACGCCGATGCTGGACGGCGCCGCGCGTGCGGCGACAGCGCCCATACTCCTCCTGGGTTAGGCTCTTCGGTGCTGTTGCCCATGCCGTGCTCAAAGTGCGTCTTGATGGTGGCCGCACTAAGGGCGGCGTTGTAGATGGCGACGTTCTGAAGCTTCCCCTTAAACGGCACCAACGGGAAGAAAACGAGATCGGTCGGTTGCGTGCGCGGCGGCAGGTTCGCGCCGCCGACGCCGATCACCAACGGAGAAGCCGTATTCGGAGCAAAACCAGCCGCTGGCGTCATCTGCGAGGTCAGCGTACCGTCTGTGAAGAGCGCGGCATTCGTACCATCGTAGGTCAGCACAACGTGGTTTGGGGCCGCCAACGTGGCTGGCGCCGCCGCAAAGATGGCCGCCGTCCCCGAAACGACGACGACACCTTCCCAATTGCCGGCATCGTTCACCCGGATCGCGAAACCGCCCGCGGCATCGCGTGACTCGATGACCGTCCGCGTCGCCGGCGAGTCGCCCGCGGACCATCCCGGCTGCGCCCAAAGCTCGATCGTGAAAGGCCCGGGCGGATTGATCGTGGCATTCACCGGAACGGTGACAAAGGCGCCATCAACCTGAATGCAGGGCCTCAGCACATTGGGATTGTTGAGCGGCTGCATGGCGTCGCCCTTGACGATACCGGCTGCGCTCGTCGTCAGCGTGCCCGGCGCAGGCGCCGAATGAGACGTCGGATTCAACTCGACGGCAGGACACGGGAATAATGCCGGCTGCGTATCGACATTGACAAAAGTGCCGTCGTGCGGACTGCCTATGGCGGCGCCGACGACATCGTGCGCTACGTGTTTCGCCGGATCTTCAGCCAAGAAGCCGTCGTTGAGCGGCCAGTAGGCCACGCAGGACCGGTTGGCGATGACGTCGCTATCGCTATAGGTGGTGAAAGGAACGGGCTGCGTGTCGGGATAGGGCCCGCTATCGAGCGTGCAGCCGACAAAACAGAACGCGCCGATGAAAACGAGAAGAGCAACGGGCACGAAGACGAACAGCGATACGGTCATTCCACACCCCCAGGATGCGCGGCCGGCTTCCATCGCCGGCGAGCGAAAGCGTCACCCACGCGCGAGAGACAATCTCCGATGCGTCAATCGGCGCTGTTGCCCTTGCCGTGCTCTGCGTGAATCTTGATGGTCGTGTCGTCCAAGACCGTGTTGTAGATCGCGACGTCCTGGATCGTCCCCTTGAACGGCACCAGGGGAAAGAATTTGACATCGCTCGGTTGGGTGCGCGGCGGCAAAGCCGTTGCGCCAACGCCGATCGCCAACTGCATGGTCGTATTGCGAACAAAACCAGGCGCCGACGTCACTTGCGAGGTCCGCGTCCCATCGGTGAACAGCGCGGCATTCGCGCCGTCGTAGGTCAGCACGACGTGGGTGGCCGCCGACGTGGCTTTTGCCCCCGTGAACACGACAGGCGCCGCCATCCCCGAAACGTCCAGCACACCTTCCCAGTTGCCGGTATTATTTACCCTGATCGCGAAGCCGCCCGCAGCGTCGCGCGACTCGATCACCGTTCGCATTGCCGCCGGATCGTTCGGAGCCAATCCCAGCATCGCCCAAAGCTCGATCGTGAACGGCGCCGGCGGGTTGACGACACTGGTGAAGTTCACGGAGACAAAGCCGCCGTCGCATTGCATGGCAGTCGTAAGCACCGCAGGATCGTTGAGCGGCTGCACTGCGTCTCCCTTTACGATACCCGGCACACCAAGCATCAACGTGCCCGGGGCGAAAGCGGTATCGACACCTGCGGACAGGTTGGCAGCCGGACACGGAAACAGAGCCGGATCTGTATCGATGCTCTTGAACGCGCCGTCGGCCTGACCGACGACATCGTGCGCGATTCTCTTCGCCGGATCGCTCGGTACGAAGGTATCGCTGAGCGGCCAGTAGGCCACGCAGTTCGCATTATCGGCGACATCCTTGCTGTAGGTGGTGAAAGGCTTGGGCGGCACCGGCGGCGGGTCATCGGCATGCGTACCCTTGGTATTGAGCACACAGCCGACAAAACAGAACCCACCGATGAGAGCGAGAAGCGCAACGGGCACGAAGACGAACAGCGAGGCAGTCATTGCACCCCCCGAGCCGCGCGGCCGGCCTCGATCGCCGGACAACGAACGTGTCACCTGTGCGCGAGCAGTCTCGATATTTAGGAATGAGCCAGAAATTACTTAAGCGCGAACAGCAAGAACGATACTATTAAAAATTGTTATGTCAAATTAAGCGAGCTTTCCAATCACGACAACCAGATGAAAAACCCCACCATCAGCGCCGCCGCGATCAGCACAGTACATATTTTTTGAACCGCAGCGTCTTCGGCGTGGCCCTCGTCGCGCAGTTTTTGCAGAAAGAGACGGCCGGCCGGCTGCAGTGCGAGGGCGGCGCAGGCCACTGCGCCTGAAGGGGGGGAGGCGCTACGCCACGCCAACATGAGCAACAGCACAACGGCGGCCCATGCCATCTCTGCCGGCTGGCTCGGGAAGCGCCGGCGCCACACACCGTGCTGATCCGGCAAATTCACGCCGCACCAGTGATCGGTCGATCGCCCATAGCAGCAACCGTTCAGAAAACAGGCGCCCTTGGCCACGACGAGGCCGCCCAGCGCGCCGAGCGCGAGCGCATCCCAGAACGGGGCGAACGGCAGACCGAGCGCCCACAACAGCGGGATGGAGCCGGCGAACATGCCGATAAGCCCACCGTAGAGCGACATCCCGCCTTCCGAACGGCGCAGGATGCGCGCCGGGTCGCCCCGGAAATGATCCCAATGGCGAACGACGTAGAACAGCCGCGCGCCGGCGAACCCGGGAATAAACAAGAGGAGGACCGCCACCGCGGTGCGATCGGGATTGAGCCCATCCGCTTGCGCGAAGTGGACGGCGAGAAACAACGCGACCAGCAGGGCGGCGTAGACCATCACGTGGAAGCTGTGAACGACGATGCCGCGCCAGACGAACAGAATCGGGCGCATCGCTACACCAACGCCAGAAGCGCGAGCGCGAAGCCGCCGATGATCGCGGTGTCAGCCAAATTAAACACCCATGGCCAGATCGCAATGAAATCGACGATGCCGCCATGTTGCAGCCGGTCGATGAGATTGCCGGTGACGCCGCCGACCACCAGGCCAATGCCGATGGCTGTGCTCTGGGCCAGCGGGCCCAACGTCAACGATAACAGCGCGAGGACGGCACACAAAAGCCAAAGACCGATGAGCAGCCAGCGCGCGCGCAGCGGCACAACGGCGGCGCGCCGGTTCAGGACGCAATGGATTGCGAAGAATGGCCGCCGCGCCGACGCATCACGCAGACCCTGCTGCGCCAAAACATGACGTTTGCTCAGTTGGTCCGCGATGACAACGGCCACGCCCGCAACCAAGGGTTCAAGCCACGCCATGAATATCCCCGCGGCCTCTGCCGGCCGGCACCTGATCATTTCAGGCTACAGCGCGCGGTTGCATCTGGAAAGACGGCGCAACGGCAGCCATCGCGCGTATACTGTCGGCCGCAGCCGCCGCGAGGACCGCCATGACTTTGCATTTCTGGATCGGACTCAGCGCCGTCGTCCTGATCGGCGGCTTCACCGTGTTCGCGTTCCGCCAGGGCTTCAAGGTGAAACCCGATCGCAACAACAAGGTGGACAGTGGTATGCCACCCGGCAGCGCGGGACCGGGCGTCGGCGACGCCAGCTAAATTCTTTCAACCCCCGGCACGGCCAGCACCAGATCGCTGAACGCCTTCCCGCGCACTTCGAAGTTCGGATACTGGTCGAACGAGGCGCAGGCCGGCGACAACAGCACGACGGCATCCTTGCGGCCGGCGGCCTCGGCGTCGCGGGTGGCGGCGTCGATCGCCGCCGACATCACGCCGACGATCTCGCAAGGCACTTTCCCCTCAAGCGTCTTCGCGAAGTCGGCCGCGGCCTCGCCGATCAGGTAGGCCTTGGCGATGCGCGGAAAGAACTCGACCAGGCTGACGATGCCGCCAGTCTTCGGCTTGCCACCAGCGATCCAGAAGATGTCCTGGAAACTGCCGAGCGCCTTGGCGGCCGAGTCGGCGTTAGTCGCCTTGGAGTCGTTGACGTAGAGGATGGCGCCTGCGGCAGTCTTCTTCTTGCCGACCTGCTGCATGCGGTGCGCGAGACCGGGAAACGAGACGAGGCCTTTCTGGATGGTGGCGAGATCGATGCCGAGCGCGACGCAAGTAGCGACCGCGCAGGCCGCGTTTTGCGCATTGTGCGCGCCGCGCAAACTCCCGATGCCGGCGAGTTGCGCGACCGGGTGCGCCTTGCCGGCGACGCTGCCGACGATACGGCTACCTTCGGCGTAATAGCCGTCGCGCAACGGCGCCTCGACCGAGACGCGCACGACTTTTTTGCCGGCGCGCTCGATGCGGCTCGCCGCTTCGCGCGTCCAGCGGTCGTCGACGCCGATCACCGCCGTGCCGCCCGCCTCCACGCGCGCCGGCAGCAGCGCCTTGATGGCGGCGTAGTTCTCCATCGTGCCGTGGCGGTCGAGATGATCCTCGGTGACGTTGGTGAGGATGCCGACGGTCGCGTGCAGCGAGGGCGCGAGATCGATCTGGTAGGACGAGACTTCCAGGATATAAACGCGACCGGGCGCGAAGGGCTCCAGCGCCAAGACCGGCACGCCGATATTGCCGCCCATCTGCGCGTCGCGGCCGGCGTGTCCGATCAGATGCGTGATGAGCGCCGTGGTTGTCGACTTGCCGTTGGTGCCGGTGATGGCGATAACCGGGCAATGGATGCCCTGCTCGGCCTCGACCTTGGCGCGCTCACGGCAGAACAGCTCGATGTCGCCGATGACTTCGACATTGTGTTTGTGCGCGAGCTGCACGGTCCAATGCGGCGTCGGATGCGTGAGCGGCACGCCTGGCGCCAGAACGAGCGCGGCGATCTCCGACCAGTCGATCTCAGCGAGATGCTGCGTCGGCAGGCCGGCGGCTTTGGCTTCGTTGAGCGACTTCTCATTGTCGTCCCAGACGACGACGTCGGCACCGCCTTGCATCAAGGCGTTCGCCGACAACAACCCTGATTTACCAAGGCCGAAGACGGCGACTTTCCTGCCGGCGAAGGTGGTAATGGGGATCATTTTATCTGTCGTCCCGGCCGAGCGAAGCGAGGGCCGGGACCCATACTCCGCAGCCTATCGTTAGGTCGGTGGTTATGGGTCCCCGCCTTCGCGGGGACGACACCATCTCACTCATCGCAGCTTCAGCGTCGCGAGGCCCGCCAGCGCGAGAACCACGGCGACGATCCAGAAGCGGATCACGATCTGCGGCTCGGTCCAGCCCATCTGCTCGTAGTGATGATGAATCGGCGCCATCTTGAACACGCGCTTGCCGGTGAGCTTGAACGACACGACCTGCACGATCACCGACACGGCTTCCAGGACGAACAGACCACCGACGATGGCAAGCACGATCTCGTGCTTGATGGCGACCGCGACTGAGCCGAGCAGACCGCCGAGCGCCAGCGAGCCGGTGTCGCCCATGAAGATCGATGCCGGCGGCGCGTTGAACCAGAGGAAGCCGAGCCCCGCGCCGATGCAGGCGCCGCACAGCACGGCGAGCTCGCCGGTGCCCGCGACGTAATGCAGTTGCAGATATTCGGAGAACAGCGCGTTGCCGACGATGTAGGAAATCAGGCCGAAGGTCGAGGCCGCGATCATCACCGGCACAATGGCCAAGCCATCGAGGCCGTCGGTCAGGTTCACCGCATTGCCGGCGCCGACGATGACGAAAGCGCCGAAGATGACGAAGACCATGCCGAGATTGAAGACGAGGTCCTTGAAGAAGGGAAACACCAGCGAGGTGGAGATCGTGCCTTTGCCGAGACGCGCCAGCAGAATGCAGGCGATGATGGCGACGGCGAATTCCGCCACCAGCCGTAGACGGCCGGCGAAACCGGCATTGGTCTGCTTGGTGACCTTCAGATAGTCGTCATAAAAGCCGATCAGGCCGAAGGAGAGCGTGACGCCGAGCACGATCCACACATAGGGGTTCATCGGGTTCGCCCACAAAAGGGTCGACACCAGCATGCCGGAGAGAATCATCAGCCCGCCCATGGTGGGCGTGCCCTTCTTGGTAATGAGATGCGAGGCGGGCCCATCCTCGCGAATCGGCTGGCCCTTACCCTGCTTCAGGCGCAACAGATCGATGATCGGGCCGCCGAACAGGAACACGAAGACCAGAGCGGTGACGATGGCGCCGCCGGTCCGGAAGGTGATGTAACGGAAAACGTTAAAGAACGAGACTTTGTCGGACAGCTCGGTCAGCCAATAAAACATCGGATCAAACCTTCGCGGTCGCGGCTTCCGGCGCGGCCTGCCGGGGATATTGGCGCTCGAGCGCCTTGACGATCGGACCCATCTTGGAGCCGAGCGAGCCCTTCACCATGACGGCATCGCCGGCGCGGACGGCACCGAGTACCATCGGTTCAAGTGCTGCCGCCGTTTCGGCATAGCCGCCCTTTTTGCCGGAGGGAAGAGCCTGCCACAGGCTGTGCATGAGCGGACCGGAGCAGAAGACAAGGTCGATCTCAGCGGCGGCGATCGGCGCGCTGAGCCCGCGATGCAGTTCCGCGCCGGGGGACCCGAGCTCCAGCATATCGCCCAGCACGGCGATGCGGCGGCCTTGGGGGCCGACCGGCGCCTGGCCGAGCAGCGCGATGGCGGCGGCCATCGAGGCCGGGTTGGCGTTGTAGCTTTCGTCGATCAACAGCGCGTGACCGCCGGGCACCTGTAGCGTGCCGCGGGCGCCGCGACCGACGGCCGGCTTCAACTGGGCGAGCGCGAGCGCGGCATGAGCGAGATCGGCGTGGACAAGCGACACCGCCGCGAGCACGGCGAGTGAATTCAACACCAGATGCCGGCCGGGCGCCCCTAACTTGTAGGTCACCGGCTCGCCGAGGACGATGGCTTCGACGGTGGAGGAGTCGGGTTGGAGTGCGCAACGCACCAGCATCGCATCGGTGTTCTCGCTTTCACCGAAGGTAACGATGCGGGCAACGTCAGCAGCTTTCGCGGCGGCTTCGAGCTGCGCGAACTGGGCGTTGTCGCGGTTGAGCACTGCGACGCCGCCTTTGACGAGGCCTGAGAATATCTCGGCCTTGGCCTCGGCGATCTTCTCGAGCGAGCCGAAATATTCCAGATGCACCGGCGCGATGGTGGTGATGATCGCCACATGCGGCCGCACCATGGCGACGAGCGGCGTGATCTCCCCGGCGTGGTTCATGCCGATCTCGAACACGGCAAACTTCACGGAAGCCGGGCAGCGGGCGAGCGACAGCGGCACGCCCCAGTGATTGTTGTAGGAGGCGGCCGAAGCATGCGTTTCGCCGTCGGCGGAGAGCGCGAGCCGCAGCGCCTCCTTGGTGCCGGTCTTGCCGACCGAGCCGGTGACGGCGATCACCTGGCCGGTGAGGCGCGCGCGCGACGCGCGGGCGAGATCGCACAAAGCTTCGAGCACGTCGTCGACGAGCAAGAGCGGCGCGTCGGCGGGGAAGCGCGCGCGATTGTCGCGCGCAATCACCGCGAGGCCGGCGCCGGCCTTCAACGCCGCATCAACGAAATCATGGCCGTCGCGCACATCCGTCAGCGCGAAGAAGGCGTCGCCTTTGCCGATGGTGCGACTGTCGATGGAGATGCCGGCGACGGCCTCCGGCAGCGCGCCTGATTTATCGGCCCGCATGGCCGATGCCATGTCGGTGAGGGTCCAGAGAGAAGTCATTGAAGTGCTCTTGTAGCGGAAGTGACCAGAGTTGGCGCGGCCGCAATCTCGCGTCCCCTCTCCCCTTGGGGGAGAGGGTGCCGAGCGAACGAAGTGAGCGAGGCGGGAGAGGGGTAACTTTCGGCGGCATACCCTTAACCCCTCTCCCGGCTCGCGCTCGCTACGCTTAAGCGCGAGCCACCCTCTCCCCCA
>JANLJK010000363.1:6183-9399 GCA_029255525.1 Pseudolabrys sp. | reverse complement strand
ACCCCTCTCCCGGCTCGCGCTCGCTACGCTTAAGCGCGAGCCACCCTCTCCCCCAAGGGGAGAGGGGAAGAGAGAGTGTGCCGCCGCCCTTCTCAAACGGATGCCCCCATGTCCTTCAACGCTTCCACCACGGCTTCGTGGTCGGAAAACGGCACGACCTTAGCGCCAATGATCTGGCCGGTTTCGTGACCTTTGCCGGCGATCAGCAGGACATCCCCCGCTTTCAGTTCGGCGATGCCGGCGCGGATCGCCGCCGCGCGGTCGCCGATCTCGGTCGCGCCCGGCGCCTCGGCCAGAATGGCGGCGCGGATTTTCGCGGGGTCCTCGCTGCGCGGATTATCGTCGGTGACGATGACGCGATCGGCATTGTCATGCGCGATGCGACCCATGATCGGCCGCTTGCCGGTGTCGCGGTCGCCGCCGCAGCCGAACACCACGATCAGCTTGCCGGAGGCATACGGACGCAGGGCCTCGAGCGCTTTCTGCAAGGCGTCCGGCTTGTGCGCGTAATCGATGAAGATCGGCGCGCCGTTGTGCTCGCCGGCGAATTCGAGCCGGCCCTTCGCGCCGACAAGGTTCTCCAGCGCGGCGAAGACGCGTTTGGGTTCGGCGCCGGTGGCGATGGCAAGCCCGGCCGCCACCGCGGCGTTCTCGACCTGGAACGCGCCAACCAACGGCAGCCGCACATTATAATGACGGCCGGCATGAGCGAACTGCACGACCTGGGCGAAGCCTTCGATGGTCGTGCCGGCGAGATGAATGCCCTCGCCTTTGCCCCCGACGGTCAGGATCTTCAGCCCGCGCTTTTTGGCGGCCGCGACCACCTGCGGCGCATGCGCGTCGTCGACATTGATCACCGCCGTGCCGCCGCCGACAACGAGATCGGTGAACAGGCGCAGCTTGGCGGCGAGATAGGCTTCCAGCGTCGGGTGATAATCGAGATGGTCGCGTGACAGATTGGTGTAGCCGCCGGCGGCGACACGCACGCCGTCGAGCCGGTGCTGGTCGAGCCCGTGCGAGGAGGCTTCAAGCGCGAGATGCGTGACGCCCTCGCCGGCCAAGGTGTCGAGCGTCTTGTGCAACTCGATTGGATCGGGCGTTGTGAGCGAACCGTAGGTTTCGCCCTTCGGCGACACGACGCCGACGGTGCCGACACTTGCAGCCTGAGACCCGAGCGCCGCCCAGATCTGGCGCAGGAACGCGGCGACCGAGGTCTTGCCCGAGGTGCCGGTGACGGCGGCGATGGTCGCGGGCTGACGCGGATAGAACTTGGCGGCGGACAGCGCCAGCGCGCGCCGCACATTGCTCACTTGGATGAAGCCGACAGCGGGCGGCAGATCCGGCGTCTTCTCGGCCATCACCGCGGCCGCACCGTTGGCCAAAGCCTGCGGCACAAACGCCAAGCCATCCGCCTTGGTGCCGGGCACGGCGACGAACAGATCGCCCGGCATCACCTTGCGGCTGTCGGACGCAATGCCGGTCAGCGCCACATCCGCAAAACGCGGATCGACGACGGCGTTTTCGATCGCAAGGTCGGCAAGCTTGAGCGGCACTCTGAGGCTCCATTCCTTCCCCCTGAAAGAGGAAGGGTTAGGGAGGAGGTCTCATAAACATAAAATACGGGCAAGGCTTAAAGAGCCCCCCACCCGCCGGCCTTTGGCCGGCGACCTCCCCTTTCAGGGGGAGGTGAAGTCACGGAGCCTTGGCCAGGATGAGCTGATCGGCCTTCGGCAAGTCGAAGCGCGGCTCGATGTCGAGCAGCGGCGCGACCCGCGCGATGACCTTGGCCGCCGTTGGGCCGGCATTCCAGCCGGCGGTGGCGAAGCCGTGAGTCTCGGGCAGGCCCTGCGGCTCGTCGAGCATGATGAGGATCAGATAACGCGGCTTGTCGGCGGGCAGGACGGCCATGAAGTCGGTCAACAACTTGTTCTTCGCGTAGCGGCCATTGATCACTTTCTCGGCCGTGCCGGTCTTGCCGCCAATGTAGTAACCCCTCACGTCGGCCTTGGTGCCGGTGCCCTTCTCGGCGTTGAGGCGCATGAGATAGCGCATCTTCTGGCTGGTCTCGGGCTTGAGCACCTGCTTGGCCACCTGCAACGCCTCCTCGCGGCTGCGCTTCAAAAAGGTCGGCGGAATGAGCAGCCCGCCATTCATGGTGGCGGCGACGCCCATCACCGCCTGCAGCGGCGCCACCGAGAGGCCGTGGCCGAAGGCGATGGTGACGGTGTTCAACTCACCCCAGCGCTTGGGCACGATCGGCTCGGCGCTCTCGGGCAATTCGGTGCGGAGCCGGTCGATCTGGCCCAGCTTCCGGAGGAAGGCCTTGTGATACTCCGGCCCGAGCGACAGCGCCATGCGGGCGGCGCCAATGTTCGACGAGTAAGTGAAAACCTCCGGCACGGTCAACATGCGCGCCTGCGGATGATCGTCATGGATGGTGAAGCGGCCGTAGCGCAACGACTGCCGACCGTCGAAGGTGGAGTTCAGGTTCGTCCGGCCGGAATCGAGCGCCATCGCCACCGTGAACACCTTGAAGGTGGAGCCCATTTCGAACACACCGGTGGTGAGCCGGTTGATGCGCGTCGGGTCGTTGGCCTCGCGCGGATTGTTCGGGTCGTAATCGGGTTCCGACACCATGGCGACGATCTCGCCGGTGTTGACGTCGAGAATAACGCCGGCCGAAGCCTTGGCCTTGAACTTGTCGCGCGCCTTCACCAACTCATCGCGCAACGCGAACTGCACGCGCAAGTCGACGGCGAGTTCGATCGGCTTCTGCAGGCGGTCGGTCGCCAGCCCCGCCATATGCAACGCGGCGAGGCCCTGCCCATCCAACCACTTCTCGATGCCGGCGATGCCCTGGTTGTCGATATTGACGTGACCGATCTCGTGGCTGACCGTCGGGCCATGCGGATAGACACGCTTGTTCTCCGACAGGAAGCCGACACCGGGAATGCCGAGCCGGAACACCTGGCGCTGCTGCTCCGGCGTGATTTCGCGCTTGAGCCAGACGAAGCCGCGTTTGGACGACAGGCGCTCGCGCACTTCGCTGGCATCGAGATCGGGCAGCGTGGCGGTGAGTAGTTCGACCGCCTCGTCGACGTCGATCAACTTGCGCGGCTCGGCAAACAGCGATGGCGACTTCACGTCGGTGGCGATGATCTCGCCGCGGCGATCGAGGATATCGGGACGCGCCGTGGCGATGGCGTCCTGCCCGAT
>JANLJK010000363.1:0-6083 GCA_029255525.1 Pseudolabrys sp. | reverse complement strand
GGCGCCAGCATGGCGCCGATCGGATCGCTCGACGGCGGCTGCACGATCTGCGGCGGCCGCTCGGGCAACCGGTCGAAATTATCGAATTGCGTCGGCTGAATCGGCTTGAGCGCCAGATGGCGCTCGGCGAGCCCCTGCACGCGGCTTGGCGTGTCGAGCTTACTCCATTCGGCGCGCAAGGACGCAATGGCGTTGCGCTCTTTCCGGATCTCGCCGCGCAGCTTGCCGACACGTTCGGCCTGCAAGGTGGAGTCGAATTTGATCTTGTAGACGAAGGATGCCGCTACGATCAGCGCCGCAATGACCATGATGTTGAGGAGACGCATGGCTCTCAGCGTCCCTTCAGCACGTCGGCGAGCGCCGGCACGCGCGGCAACAGGTCGGACAGGTCGGCGCGATGAGCCGGCGCGTCCGTGCGTTCACCGGCGCGCAGCTTGGCCGAGCGGGCGCGCGGATTGCGCGCATTCTCCTCATCGTCCGCGACGACGGGGCGCTTAGTCAGCACGGTGAAGCTCGGCGCAGCGCGTCGCACTTCGGGCGCATGGCGCGAGCCGCCGCGCGTCTCGGCGCGCGAGGTGAGGAACGATTTGACGATACGGTCTTCCAGCGAATGGAACGAGACCACGACCAGCCGGCCGCCGGGCTTCAAAACCTGTTCGGCGGCCATGAGCGCGGTGGCGAGTTCGCCCAATTCGTCGTTCACGAAGATGCGCAAGGCCTGAAAAGTGCGTGTCGCCGGGTGAATCTCGTGTGGCTTGGCGCGGACCACCGACGAGACGAGGTCGGCGAGCGCGCGTGTCGTCATGATCGGCGCTTCAGCGCGGGCCTTGACGATGGCGCGGGCGATGGGGCGCGAGAAACGCTCCTCGCCCAGAATGAAGATGATGGTGGCGAGATCGCGCTCGCTCGCCGCATTGACGATGTCGGCGGCGCTCGGGCCCTCACCACTCATGCGCATATCGAGTGGGCCGTCGAAGCGGAAGGACAAGCCGCGCTCAGGCTGGTCGCGCGGCATCGAGGAGACGCCGACGTCGAGCACGATGCCGTCGACGCAGTCGATGCCGATGTCGCGGATGACGCCGTCGAGATTGGAGAACCGGTCCTCGACCAAAGTGAGCCGGCCCTGCGCGGCCTCGACCAGATCGAAACCGCGGGCGATCGCGCTCTGGTCGCGGTCGATGCCGATGACGCGCGCGCCGGGGGTCTCGAGAATGGCGCGCGTGTAGCCGCCGGCGCCGAAGGTGCCGTCGATGTAGACGCCGCCGGCGCGGACGTTGAGGAATTCGATGGCAGGCCGGCCGAGCACGGGAATGTGGAGGGCCGATCCGCCAGCGACAGCAGAGCCGCCGCCGCCCGCCGTCATTCCCGTGCTCCAAGCGCGTTGCGCGCCGCCGACTGGGAACTCAGCTCCGCCTTGAGCGCGCGCACCTTTTGGGTGGCCTCAGCGAGCTCCTCTTGGAAACGACCGGGCTCCCAGATCTGAAACTTGTGACCCAAACCCACGAAGGTGACCGCCTCGGTGATGCCGGCATGGCGCTTCAAGCTCTCGCTCAGCGCGACGCGGCCCTCGCCGTCGATCTTCAACGTCTCGCTGGTGCCGTAGAGCGCCAGCGCGAACTGCTCGCGCGCGTCCGAATAAGGCGTAAAGCGTGCGGTCAACGCCTCGATCTCCGACATCAGCGCATGGCCGCCGGCATCGATCGCCGGCCGGTCCAGCGCCGGATAGCAGTAAAGCCCCGCGAAGCCGTCGCGACTGAGCACCGAGCGGAAGGAAGCGGGAATCGAGACGCGCCCCTTGGAGTCGAGCCGCAGCGTGATGTTCGACACGAAGCGGTCCATATCCCGCACTCACCACCGACTGGACGCAGGCCGGACGCGCCGCGAGGGCGCGGCTCCCCAAGGCCGCCAAAGCGCCCTGCCCGCAGCCCTCTTTCGGGACCTGGGCGATTCCGGCGTTTCTGGCTAAGTCCTTAGAGTTCTTGTGGGATATCATGGGATTTTATGGGCGTCAATGGAAAGGCCCGGCCGTGCCGCCCCATTCCCGAGCGCCGACGCACCACCGTCACAGCCCATCATTAACGGCCCTTAAACTTAAGGATTTCTTGCCGCAGGCCGGTTCCCGGCGCCGAAAAGCGCGTGCTTCCGAGTTCCAAAACCCTGCGCCCAGTGCGGCACTCCATCCCGCTCCGACAAGGAACGCGTCCGGTAACCGTGAGTTGGCACGTCGCGGGCGGCGCAACGCCGCAGATGTCGCGATGAGTTCCATCGCAGGGAACAACAAGGAGGCACAGATGATGAAGAAGCTAATGATCGGCGCGGCGTTAAGCGCGCTGACGCTGTCGAGCGCCTTCGCGCAATCGCCGAACACGCCGGCGGATTCACGGTCCACACCGCCCTCGGCGACACAGACCGCACCGAGCGGCGCCATGACCGGCACGGCGGAGTTCGTGTCGTCACAGAAGCCCGACCAATGGTTGGCATCGTCGTTCAAGGGCACCGATGTGCTCGGCGCCGACAACCAGAAGATCGGCGATGTGAGTGACATCCTGTTCGACAAGACCGGCAAGATCGAAGCTTACGTCGTGAGTGTCGGCGGCTTCCTCGGCATGGGTGCGAAGGAAGTGGCGCTGGCGCCGACGGCCTTCGCCGTGGTGCCGGGCGACAATGGTGGCGCACCCAAGCTGAAGACGTCGATGAGCAAGGACGCGTTGACGAACGCGCAGAACTTCGCGCGTTACGAGACGCCGCGGCCGACAACCACCGGCGCGGCCCCTGGCGCGAGCGGCATGGGGAGCGGCACACGCCCGTCAAGCACGGCGCCCGCCGGTCGCTGAGGCGTGATGGTAACTATGTAAGCGTTGCGTCAAGTCGGCGCGGCCCGGACGTTCTTCGGGCCGCGCTTTTCGTCAGGAATACGTCAATCCACGCATGTGCACAGCCCATGCACAGGTTGCAGCAGGTGGTATTGCTTTTTGAAGTGGCGACAGCGAAAGATGCCGCGCACAGCACATCACAAGCACCTCGCTCAAGCATCGGTAACGGCTCCGGCCTCCATGTCCGCATTCCAGCCGGATTCATTCATCGTCGCCGACGTCGTGCCCTCGCCCAATTATGACGAGCGCAAAGGCGGCGCGCCCGACATGATTCTCCTGCACTACACGGGCATGCAGACCGGCGAAGGAGCCCTCGAGCGTCTGACGGAGGCCGACAGCAAAGTCTCCGCGCATTATGTCGTGTTCGAGAACGGCCGCGTCGTGCAATGCGTACCGGAGGCCTCGCGCGCCTGGCACGCGGGCGTGTCATCATGGGCCGGCGAAACCGATATCAATTCGCGCTCGATCGGCATTGAGGTCGTCAATCCGGGGCACGAGTTTGGCTATCAGAATTTTCCGCTGCGCCAGATCGCCGCAGTGATCTCGCTGTGCAAGTCGATCCTCACCCGTTACGGGATCAGTCCCGACCGCGTGCTGGCACACTCCGACGTAGCGCCGTCACGCAAGCAGGATCCCGGCGAGAAGTTTCCGTGGGAACTGCTGAGCGAGTCAGGTATCGGCCATTGGGTGCGCGCGGCGCCGCTTACTATGGACGGCGTCAAGCTGCATCCGGGCGACCGTGGTGACGCGGTCACGCGACTGCAGCGCATGCTCGCCGCCTACGGCTATGGCGTCGAGGAGACCGGCATCTATGACGATCTCACGCGCGACGTGGTGATCGCGTTCCAGCGCCATTTCCGGCAGGCGCGCGTCGACGGCATCGCCGATCCATCGACGCAGATGACCTTGCGCATTCTCACTGACACGCGCGCGGGAAAGCGCGCTTAAGGTTCTCACGCATCAAACACGGCGGGCACGGAAGTCCGCCTGCAAGTGCCACGAGGCGCCAGCGTCCATCGAGCGCTCGCCGCACCAGCGGAAGGAATTGGGCGTAATGTCGCTGAAGCTCCAGCGCAGATGCACCCCATTGCCCATGTCACCCACCTGCACGATGTTGGGACCCTGCGCGCGGCCGATCTGGCGGGTGTAGAGTTGCTTGAGCGGATCGCTCCAGTGGATGTGCCAGGCATCGATCGCCGGATCGTAGACGCGCAAGGTCGTGCCATAAAACAGCCCCGGCAATATCCAGACATCAATGATGGCGCGCCCCTCGAGCGCCCAGACGAAATGGATTTCTCCTTGGCCGGTGTGGGTCGTGCCGTCGTCCTTGTGCACGACCGCGTCGAACACCCAGTCGCCGATGAGCCAGCCGTAGAGTTTCATTTGCGCCGCGCGGTCGGGCGCGGGGCCTGTGCTGACGAGCGCCTTGATGAAGCCGGAACCGGACATGGCCCATCTCCCTGTATTTCACGCATTTTTCCAGTGCGGACGCTTGGCCGGCGCCGGCCAAAGGCGGGGCATAGTTACATTGTGGCGTGTCTGCCCGATTCAAACCCCAGACCTGCACCAATTTGGCCCCAGAGCAGAGGCATGGTCCAGGCTGACCGGAACGACAGGTCCGATCATCTTCATCTTGAACCTTCCAAGCCCGGGCCCGTCACCCTCCGACGGGTCCGGGTTTCTTTTTACCGCGTCGGCCGGTTCTGCTTGACGCGGAAGCGCCCCACCCCCATCCCTATGGGCGTCAGTCGGCTGGACGGCCGCTCCGCGCCAATGCCGAAAGGCGGCCGGAGAGGAAAGTCCGGGCTCCAGGGACAAACGGTGCCGGATAACGTCCGGCGGGGGTCAAACCCCAGGGACAGTGCCACAGAGAACAGACCGCCGCGGCTGCGTTGCGTATTGGCCGCGGTAAGGGTGAAACGGTGTGGTAAGAGCGCACCGCGCTTCCGGCAACGGCGGCGGCACGGCAAACCCCACCGGGAGCAAAACCGAATAGGAACGGCGTGGGAGCAATCCCGATCAGTCCTGATCAGCCGTTCGGGTAGGTTGCACGAGGCGCCGGGCAACCGGCGCACCAGAGGAATGGCCGTCACGTTTGCGGTGAAAGCCGCAGGCCATACAGAACCCGGCTTATAGGCCGGCTGATACCTTCAAGGGGGCTCGGCGGGAAACCGCCGGGCCCCCGCCAATTTTGCAGGATCTCCACAACAGCGCCATGCACACGACATAAGGCATTTGGCATATGGCGCAGGCCTTCATTCTTTAGAAGCCGCGTCACTTTCGGCCGGCAGCTTCTCCACCCGCAATTTTGGGTCGACATCGGCGAGTCCCGTTGCTGGACCCGTGCCGGGAAATTGTTTGAGAATGTCCGCGCTCACTTGGGCCGCGGGCTCCGGATGGCCGAAATAGAAGCCCTGCACCTGATCGGCCTTGGCGTCGTATAGAAAGTCGACCTGGTCCGGGGTTTCGACCCCTTCCACGGTCACCCGCATGTTCAACTCGCGCCCCAGCGCGATGATGGTTCTCACCACCGTCTCGACGTCGCGCCCCGATTTTTCGAAGCCCTCCATGAAACTGCGATCGATCTTGATCTTGTCGAAGGGGAATTTCCAAAGATAGCTCAGGCTCGAATAGCCAGTGCCGAAGTCATCCATGACGATCGACACGCCCATCGCCTTGAGGCGCTCGAGCGTGGCCATGGTGGCCTCATTGTTGGTCAGAAGCAGCACTTCGGTAATTTCAAGCTCGAGGCGGCGCGGCGCCAGACCGGTATCCTCAAGGACCTTGGCGACAATGCCCTCGATCGTGCCGGACTCGAATTGCGCCGGTGACAGGTTCACCGCCACCGTCAATTTCTCCGGCCATGTCGTTGCGGTGCGGCAAGCCTCGCGCAACACCCATGCTCCAATCTTGTCGATGAGGCGCATTTCCTCGGCAACCGGAATGAAAGTCGCCGGTGGGATCAGGCCGCCATCCGGCGCCGGCAGGCGCACCAAGGCCTCGAATCCGATCAGGTGCTTCTTGTCCATTTCGAACACCGGCTGGTAATGCAGCACGAAGCCGTCATGGGCGACCGCATCCCGGATGACCTTTTCGAGCGTGATACGCTTTTGCATCATTTCATCCATTTCCGGCGCGAAGAAACGAATGCAGTTGCGGCCGGCCGTTTTGCCGGCATAGAGCGCGAGATCCGCACTCTTGATCAGACGT
>JANLJK010000362.1 GCA_029255525.1 Pseudolabrys sp. | reverse complement strand
GTGACGCTCTGGATCGTGGGGGCGTCCGGGGCCTGCTGCGGCATCGCCGGTTTCGTCAATGTGGCGAGCCAGGAAGGCCGGCTGACGCAGTCCTTCGCCAGCGGCTACGTGTTCTCCGGCGTGCTGATCGCGTTCCTGTCGCGCAACGACCCGCTGGTGGTGGCGGTGGTCGGCTTCCTCATCGCCGTGCTGTTCATCGTCGGTCAGAGCTTGCAGGTGTTCTACCAGATCCCCTTCACGATGGTGCAATTGATCGAGGCGATCATCGTCATCGCGGTTGCTTCGTCCGAATTCTTCATCCGTCACCGCATTCGCTGGATCCGCTGAGCGCCGCCCGTGGGAAACTTCCTCATCAATTGGTTTGCCTCGACGCCGGTCACCGCGGTGCCTTACGCGCTGGCCGCGCTCGGCCTGATCCTGTCCGAGCGGGCAGGGGTGTTGAACCTCACCGCCGAAGGCCTGATGCTGGTCGGCGCGCTCGCCGGCGCCGGCGCAGTGTTGGCCTTGCACGTGCATCCGGCGGTGGCGCTCTTGATCGCCATGATGTGCGCGAGCCTGGTGTCGCTGTTGTTTGCCGGGCTCGTCGTCGTGCTGCGCGTCAATCAGGTGATCGCAGGGCTCGCCATCGTGTTCTTCTGCCAGGGCCTGACGGGGCTCATCGCCACCGTGTTCAACTGGCAGAACAAGCAGATCGCGGGACTGGGCACGATCAACCTCTGGCCGCTGTCGGAAATCCCCGTCATCGGCCGCATCTTCTTCCAGCAGGACCCCATCGTCTATCTGACGGTGATCATCTTCTTCGCCGTCAATTACATGCTGACGCGCACCATGCTCGGCTTGCGCCTCCGTTCGGTCGGCGAGAATCCGGCCGCCGCCGACGCCGCCGGCATCAGCGTGGCGTGGCACCGCGTGCTGGCCATCGTCGTCGGCTCCTCGCTGATCGGCCTCGCCGGCGGCTATATCTCGGTGGTCAGCGTTAAATTGTGGGTGAACGAGATGGTGGGCGGCCGCGGCTGGATCGCGGTGGCGCTGGTCGTGTTCGCGCGCTGGGCGCCATGGCCGGCGCTGGCCGGCGCGCTGCTGTTCGGCTGCATCGAGGCGGTGGTGCCGCGGATCGCTGCGGCCGGCATCCGCGTGCCGCAATATCTGATGTTGATGACGCCTTATCTTGCCACGATCATGGTCATGATCTGGGTCGGCGCGCGGCAAAGCGCGGTCAGCCGCGAGCCCGGCGCGCTCGGCCAGCCGCACGTGCGCGAAGAGCGGCGCTGATTAGAGCAGGGTGGTCCCATGCGTATCTATGTCTACGGCCAAGAGCGCGACACCGGCGCCGACTTCGAGGACTATCTCGATCCGGCCAAGACCGCGGTCGTCTCCATCGATATGCACCGCGGGCACCTGGATGAATCGCCCGACTGTCCGTGCCCGGCACCGCGCGCCCGCGACATCGTCAAGCCGATCGATGCGTTCCACACGCGGGTGCGCGCGCTCGGCGTGCCGATCATCCATGTGCGCTCGGTGCTGCGCAAAAGCGGCGCCGACGACCTCAAAGGCATCCCGGCGGCGTGGCGGCGGACGTTTCCGCTCTATGTCGGCGCCATCCCGAACAGTGATGCGCATGCCATCGAGGGCTCGCCCTGGACGGAATTCGTCACCGAGGTGAAGCCGGAGGACCAGATCGTCGAGACCAAAAGACGGCTGTCGGCCTTCTATCCGACCGATCTCGATTTCCTGTTGCGCAACATGAAGGTCGAGACGGTGGTGCTCGACGGCGGCTTCACCGACTGCTGCGTGCTCAACACCGCGTTCGACGCCAACAACCACAATTACCGGGTGATCGTCGCGCGCGATCTGGTGCGCGGCACCGACGATAATCTCGAGGCCGCGGCACTGGCGATGGTGTCGCTGCATCTCGGATTGGTGACCGACTCCGCCGATCTGCTCGGCGAGTGGGAGAGGCGCAAGGCCGGCAAGAACGCGGCCTAGCGTCCGACACTTTCCAGCGCGTCGCTGATCATGGTCGGCGTCAGCGGTACATGGTGGAACTTGATCT
>JANLJK010000361.1 GCA_029255525.1 Pseudolabrys sp. | reverse complement strand
AATTCGGATCGGTGATATTGCGGTTATCGACCTGCAACACCTGCCACGCGGCCTATGCCGAAATTGTGCTTGAGCCGGCTTTCGGTGTCCGAGCCCTTCTCGTGGCCGAGCACGCAGACGCTCTCGCCGCGGAAGCGGCCGAAGCCGCCGATGATGGCCTCGTCGTCGCCGAATTTGCGGTCACCGGCCAGCGGCACGAAATTGGTGATGAGCTTGGCGACGTAATCCAGGCAATGCGGTCGCTGCGGATGGCGCGCGACCTGCGTCTTCTGCCAGGGCGTCAGATTCGCATACAGCTCTTTGAGCGCGATCGCGGCCTTGGCCTCGAGCCGGCCGACCTCATCGCCAATGGCGACGGCGGTGCCGCTCTCGCCCATGGCGCGCAATTCCTCGACCTTGGCCTCCAATTCGGCCACCGGTTTTTCGAAATCGAGATAACTGCGCATGGGTCCTGGGGGTAAAGCTGCGATTTGGGGGGCGTACTGACGTGCTAGGGCCGTTAAGTCAAGCAAGGGCCCTGATAGCGGCAAAACCCTTACGGTCGGTAATTTGGTGATTCAACGGGAGAGCGGAACCATGGCGTGGCTTATTTTATTCGCGGCGGGCTTGTTCGAGATCGGTTGGGCCGTCGGTCTGAAAGCCGCCGAGGGCCGGGCCTGGGTCATCGCGGTCACCATCGGCGCGATGGTGGCGAGCGTGGCGCTGCTCTATGTGGCGTTGCGCGATCTGCCGCTCGGCACTGCTTACGCCGTGTGGACCGGCATCGGCGCGGTCGGCACCGTGATTTGCGGCATCGTGCTGTTCGGCGAATCGGCTGATGCCGTGCGGCTCGGCTGCATCGCGCTGATCGTCATCGGCATCGCCGGCCTCAAGCTCGTCACACCCTAACTCTGCCCCAGCGGGTGCAGATCGCGCACCAGCGACTTCAGCCGTTCCTCCAACACGTGGGTGTAGATCTGCGTCGTCGAGATGTCGGCATGGCCGAGCAGGGTCTGCACCACGCGCAGATCGGCGCCGTTGTGCAACAGATGGCTGGCGAAGGCGTGCCGCATCACATGCGGGGAGAGGCGCGCGCCGTCGATGCCGCAGGCGGCGCCGAGGGCTTTCAGTTCGCGCGCGAAATGCTGGCGGGTGAGATGGCCCTGTTCGCCGAAGGATGGAAACAGCCATTTCGACGACGCATCGCTTTTCGTCTCGGCGCACAGCGCGAGATATTCGCTCATCGCGCGCTTGGCGGCCTGGTTGAGCGGCACCAGCCGTTCCTTGCCGCCTTTGCCTCGCACCACCAGCATGCGCTGATCGCGCCGCGCCGCCGAGGCTGGCAGCGCCACCAGCTCAGAGACGCGCAGGCCCGTGGCGTAAACGACTTCTAACAGGCACAAGAGACGCGCCGCGCGCAGCCTTTGTGCGACCGGTTGCGCGGCATTCTCGGCATTAACGCGTGCTTGGGTCAGTAGCCGGTCGACATCGGCGATCGACAGTACCTTCGGCAGCGTGCGGCCGCGCTTCGGCCCTTCCAACACGGCCGCCGGATCGTCGCCGCGTTTTCCCTCCGCATAGAGGAAGCGATAGAGCTGACGCACCGCAGACAGCCGTCGCGCCAGCGACGAGGCCTTGAAGCCGCGCTCGTCGAGACTCTTGAGAAAGCCGCGCAGGTGGTCGGTGTCGGCATCGATGATGGCGACGCCTTCAGCGCGCAGATGCGCTGACAGGTCGTCGAGGTCGTTGCGATAGGCGGCAAGCGTGTTCTCGCCGGCGCCGCGTTCGGCCGCCAGCATGTCGAGGAAGAGCTCGACCAAGGCTGCGTCGTTTGCTTTTGGCCGGCGGCTCATCGCCTTGCCCGGTTGTTCAATGCGGCTGCTTGACGAACTTGTCGGGTGGCACGGTGACCACGATCTCGCGCGGCTGGACCTTCACGAAATTGGCAAGCGCGAACACCGTCGCATAGCCGATGCCGCCGATGATGCCGACGACGACAAGGAATCTGAACAGGCTCGGCATAAGGACATCCGGCGATCGGCGGCAGGGGAATGGTTAAGACGCAAAGGTTACGACCACGTTCCTTGACTGCTGGCAAGGCAGGCCATCGCGGCCGGACGGATGCTGCTATATAGGGAACCGAGGCGCCGAATTGGAACCCCAAAATGGTTAATACCGCCAGCCATAAAGTCGCGGCCGACAGCGTCGAGCAGGCGGTGGTCCGCGCGCTTGGGAGCCGCTCGGTCGTGCTGGTCGGCATGATGGGGGCCGGCAAGTCCTCGATCGGCCGCCGGTTGGCGAGCCGACTGGGCGTGGGCTTCGTCGACGCCGATATCGAGATCGAGAGCGCGGCCGGCATGACCATCCCCGAGATTTTCGACAAGCACGGGGAACCCTATTTCCGGGCCGGGGAGGCGCGGGTTATCGCCCGCCTGCTCGACCAGGGCCCGCAGGTGCTGGCGACTGGCGGCGGCGCCGTGATGGACCCGCATACCCGCGAGTTGATTCGGGCCAAGGGCGTGTCGATCTGGCTGAAGGCCGATATCGACGTGTTGCTCAAGCGCACCAAGCGTCGCAGCAGCGACCGGCCGCTGGTCGACCGCATGAAGGACTTGATGCCCCAGCGTGAACCGATCTATGCCCTCTCCGACATCGTGGTGCAGTCGCGCGATGAGCCGCATGACACCATCGTCGACGAGATCATGGCCGTGCTGCCGGGCCATCTCGGCGTCACCACGCCGCAGGAGAATGAAGCATGACCGCGCCGTTGCGCACGAATGAGCCGATCAAGGTCGAGGTGGCGCTGGGTGCGCGTGCCTATGACATCGTGATCGGCCGCGGGCTGCTGGTCTCGCTCGGCGCGCGCATGAAGGCGCTGCGGCCGGGCGCGCGCGCTTTCATCGTCACCGACGAAAACGTTGCCAAACAGCATCTCGTCGCCGCCGAGGCTTCGCTCAAGGCGGCTGGTATCGAAAGTTCGGCAATCGTCGTGCCGCCCGGCGAAGGCTCCAAGAACATCGCGACCTTCGAGCGGGTCTGCGAAGCCATCATCGCGGCCCGCATCGAGCGCGGCGATCTCGCCGTGGCGCTCGGCGGCGGTGTGATCGGCGATCTCGCTGGCTTTGCCTCGGCGAGCGTGCGGCGCGGTCTCGATTTCGTGCAGGTGCCGACCACCTTGCTCGCGCAAGTCGACTCTTCTGTCGGCGGCAAGACCGGCATCAATTCGCGTCACGGCAAGAATCTTATCGGCGCTTTCCATCAGCCGGTCTTGGTGGTCGCCGACACCGCCTTGCTCGATACGCTGCCGAAGCGTGAATTTTGTTCGGGCTATGCCGAGGTTGCGAAATACGGCTTGCTCGGCGATGCGGCGTTCTTCGCCTGGCTCGAAGCGAATTGGCAGGAGATCTTCGCCGGTGGTGCCGCGCGCGAGCACGCCATCGCGGTGAGTTGCCGCGCCAAGGCGGCCATTGTCGCGCGCGACGAGCGCGAGACTGGCGATCGCGCGCTGCTCAATCTCGGCCACACCTTCGGCCACGCCTTCGAGGCCGGCTGCGGCTTCTCCGATCGCTTGCTGCATGGCGAGGCGGTGGCGCTCGGCATGGTCATGGCGTTCGACTTCTCCGCCAGAAAGGGCTTGATCAGTGCGGCGGATGCGGCGCGTGCGCGCGGCCATCTTGCCGCGGTCGGCCTGCCGACCCAGGTCAGCGACGTGCGCGGCGGGGTGCCGGGCGTCGATGTCCTGATGGACCTGATCGCGCAGGACAAGAAAGTGAAGCGCGGTAAGCTGACCTTCATCCTGGTGCGCGGCATCGGTCAGGCTTTCATCGAGAACAATGTCGATCCCGCTGAATTGCGTGCTTTCCTCCAGGAACAAGTGCCGGGATGAGCCCGACACTGTCTGATGCCGCTGCCATAACACGCGCGCCACGATGATGTCCGCGACGATCGTCAATTTGCTGATCGCGATCTTCCTGCTCGCCGCCAACGCTTTCTACGTGGCGGCGGAGTTCGCGCTCGTGAAAAGCCGCGGCTTCCGCATCAACGCCATGGTGGAGGAGCAGCGCTTCGGCGCGCGCCTCGTCCAGCACATCCTGCGGAACATCGAAGCTTATCTGGCCTGCTGCCAGCTCGGCATTACCATGGCTTCGCTCGGTCTCGGCTGGGTCGGCGAGCCGACCGTCGCGGCGCTGCTGCAGCCGGTGCTGGTGCCGCTCGGTATGCCTGAGCAGGCCTTGCATTTTACGTCGTTCATCGTCGGCTTCTTGGTCTTCTCGTCGCTGCACATCATCGTCGGCGAGCAGGTGCCGAAGACCCTGGCGATCCGCGAGCCCGAGCCGGTGTCGATCTGGATCGCCTATCCGCTTTATGTCTCCTACATCGTCTTCTATCCGCTGAACTGGCTGCTCAACGGCGCATCGCGCTCGATCCTGCGCCTGTTGGGCGTCAAGGAAGCCTCGCCGCATGAGATTCTGTCGGATGTCGAGATCGAAGGATTGGTCGCGACCTCGGCCGAGTATGGCAAGATGGAAGAAGGCCAAGCCGAGTATATCCAGAACGTCTTCCGCTTTGGCGAGCTCGAAGTTTCCGACGTGATGGTTCACCGCACCAATATGGTGACGCTCAATGCCGACGACCGACCCGAGGACATCGTCAATGACGTCATCGCCTCGCCGGTGACGCGCTTGCCGTTATGGCGCGGCAATCCGCAGAACATTATCGGCATTCTACATGTGAAGGATCTGTTGCGCGCGTTGCACGCGGTCGACGGCGATCCCACCAAGGTCGATATCGCCGCGCTGTTGACGGCGCCGTGGTTCGTGCCGGACACGCGTCCGGTGTCGGAACAGCTCAAGGCCTTCCGCCGCCGCAAGACGCCCTTCGCGCTGGTCGTCGATGAATATGGCGAGGTCGAGGGCCTCGTCACGTTGGAAGACATCCTGGAAGAGATCGTCGGCGACATTACCGACGAGCACGATGTCGCCATGCCAGGCGTGCGCAAGCAGCCGGATGGCTCGGTCAATGTCGATGGCGCGGTGCCGATCCGCGACTTGAACCGCGTGATGGGTTGGGAGCTGCCCGACGAAGAGGCGACCACGGTCGCCGGCCTCGTCATCCATGAGGCGCGCTCGATCCCTGAGGTGGGGCAGAGCTTCACCTTCCACGGCTTCCGTTTCAGGGTATTGCGCCGCGCGCGCAACCGCATCACCGCGTTGCGCATTCAACCGCTGCCGCGGGCGTCGGAATAGCGAGTGGGATGCTAGGCCCCGCCTTCGCCGGGCGCGGTGGCGTGAATTGCCAGCGCGTGCACGCCGCCGGCGAGTTCTCCCGAAAGAATCCCGTTGATCATGCGGTGTCGCTCGATCCGGCTCTTCCCTTTGAAGGCCTCCGACACGATATAGACCCGGAAATGAGTTTGCCCGCCCGGCCGGTGCCCGGCATGGCCTTCATGTCGGTGAGATTCGTCCTCGACCTTGAGGCTTTGCGGCGCGAAAGCCTCGGTCAACTTCTCTGTGATGAGATCGCTGGTGCGCATGCCGTCCGAGTTAGGCAAGGGCGGCGCGCGCGTCAATGCTTCGTGGCGAATTCTCATCGCGCATCACGATGTCAAGTCTTGAAGGCGTCAAGCTTAAGGGCGCATAGTAATCGGTCATGAAATTCGACTCGCCTCTTTTCGATCGTATCCGCGTCAAACCGACCCAGGACCGCCGTCCAAAAACGGGGGGGCCGGGCTGCGAGTGGCATGGTTGCAAGGAAAAAGGTACGCACCGTGCGCCCAAAGGCCGCGGCCGCGAGAACGAGCACTGGCGTTTCTGCCTCGACCACGTCCGCGAGTACAATCAGTCCTATAATTTCTTCGCCGGCATGAACGATGCGGCGGTGATGGCGTACCAGAAGGACGCCCTCACCGGGCACCGTCCGACCTGGAAGATGGGCACCGGCAAGGGAGCCGTGCGGCCGGACGTCGGCTCCGCCAACGATGCCTTCGGCTTGTTCACGGAGGGCCTGCGCGCCGAGCAGAAGGAGCGCGCCGAGGCGGCCCGGCCGATCCGCAATGCCGAGCGTAAGGCGCTCGACACGCTCGGCCTCGATACCGGTGCGACGCCGGTGCAGGTGAAGGCCAAATTCAAGGAATTGGTGAAGCGGCACCATCCCGACGCCAATGGCGGCGACCGCTCGACCGAAGACCGGCTGGTTGAGATCATCCAGGCCTATAATTACCTCAAATCCGTGGGATTTGGTTGAGTGTGTTCTTCGCCCTCCCCGGTGAGCGGGGGGAGGAGTTAGAATGCGAAATTCACCCTGTTCCGCCTTTCGGGCGGCCCTGTGTCGCCCTATCTAATTGAAATAATTGATGGTGTTATTCGCAGCGCTGGGTTTTTTGCGCCCGCCGCGTCTGCTAAGTTTGCGGTTGCTCATCAGCCGGACCGATAGGGGACCGTATCAAGGCTTCGGCCTGCCGAAGCCACGGAGGATCAATGACCGCCGCAGTGCAAGAAAAGCCCGCCAATTTGCCCGACATGAAGGTGTCCGTGCGGCAGGTGTTTGGAATCGACAGCGATATGGAAGTGCCGGCTTATTCCAAAGCCAGCGAACACGTGCCTGATACCGATCCCGACTATCTGTTCGATCGGCCGACCACGCTTGCTATTCTCGCCGGCTTCTCGAAGAACCACCGCGTGATGGTCACCGGCTATCACGGCACCGGCAAATCGACGCATATCGAGCAGGTCGCGGCGCGGCTCAATTGGCCGATGGTGCGTGTCAACCTCGATAGTCACATCAGCCGTATCGACCTGATCGGCAAGGACGCCATCGTCATCAAGGATGGCCAGCAGGTCACGGAGTTCCGCGACGGCATCTTGCCGTGGGCCTATCAGAACAACATTGCGCTGTGCTTCGACGAGTATGACGCCGGCCGCCCGGATGTGATGTTCGTGATCCAGCGCGTGCTCGAATCGTCGGGCCGTCTGACGCTGCTCGACCAGAGCCGCGTGATCAAACCGCACCCGGCCTTCCGCCTGTTCGCCACCGCCAACACGGTTGGTCTCGGCGACACATCGGGCCTCTATCATGGCACGCAGCAGATCAACCAGGCGCAGATGGACCGCTGGTCGATTGTCACCACGCTGAACTATCTGCCGCACGACAACGAGGTCGAGATCGTGCTCGCCAAGGCCAAGCACTATCAGAACGAGAAGGGCCGCGAGGTCGTCTCGAAGATGGTGCGTGTCGCCGATCTGACGCGTAACGGCTTCATGAACGGCGATATCTCGACGGTCATGAGCCCGCGTACGGTGATCACCTGGGCGGAGAATTCCGAGATCTTCAACGATGTTGGCTTCGCCTTCCGGCTCACCTTCTTGAACAAGTGCGACGAGCTGGAGCGGCCGATCGTGGCCGAATTCTATCAGCGCTGCTTCGGCCAGGAATTGCCGGAGAGTTCGGTGAACGTGGCGTTGAGCTGATGCTCAGCGCTTCTTCTTCTCGAGCGCGGAGACGCGCTGTTCAAGGTTTCCGAGGCGCTCCTCGACCTCTGCCACGGTGTAGCGGCCGAGGACGCTTTCGCCGATCATCGCTTGCTGGAGGTTTTTGAGGCGTTCAGAGGCGTCTTCAAAACCGTCCCGGACTTCCTTGCGAAGGTCGGAAAGTTCGCCGCGTGTTGCCTGTCCATGTTCACGGATTTCGCGGAGCAGGCGTAGCGTCTGGTTTTCGGGTTCGGCCATGCCGGTTGTCCTTCGTGGCTTCGATTAAGATAGTCTTTCGCTCTGGTTGAAGAAAGAGGCGTCTGCACGTCATGGCCTCCAATATCAAAGGCAAAGCTCCCGGCAAGGAAGCCCCGACTGAGCCGTTCAAACGCGCGGTTTCGGGCGCGTTGCGGGCGTTGGCGCGCAAGCCCGATCTGGAAGTGACTTACGCCGCCGAACGGCCCGGTCTGATGGGCGGCAAGGCGCGACTGCCGGAGCCGCCGCGCAAATTGTCCAAGGCCGAGGCCGCCATCGTGCGCGGCCATGCCGATTCCATGGCGCTCCGGCTTGCCTGCCATGACGCCGCGATGCATCGTCGTCTGCAGCCCGCGGGCCAGCAGGCGCGCGCGGTGTTTGAGGCGGTCGAGCAGGCGCGTGTCGAGGCCATCGGCGCCCGCCGTATGGACGGCGTGGCCCAAAATCTCACAGCCATGCTCGACGATCGCTTCCATCGGGCCAAGTTCGATACGATCACCGAGCGCGCCGATGCACCGATCGAGGAAGCGCTTGCTTTGATGGTGCGCGAGCGCCTGACGGGCCGCGCGCCGCCGAAGTCGGCCAAGAAGCTGGTCGATCTCTGGCGTTCCTTGATCGAAGAGCGCGCCGGCGAGGATCTCGACCGGCTGGAAAACCTCATCGAAGATCAGCGCCAGTTCGGCGACGTCGTGCACGAACTGCTCGAGTCGCTCGAAATGGGCGAGGACCGCTCCTCCGATCAGGAAGACGAGGACGAGGAAGGCGAGGAAGACCAGCGCAAGCAGGAGTCAGGCGAGGACGGCGACGCCGCTGATGCCGACGACCAGCAGAGCACCAGCATGGAGGACAGCCAAGTCTCCTCCGAGGACATGCCGGATAGCGCCGCCGAAGCCGTCGATGCGCCGACCGCCGACATGGCCGACGACACCGATATGGGCGATGCCGAAACGCCCGGCGAGCCGCAGCGGCCGCGCCAGTTCGGCGCCAACGAGCCGCGCGGTCCGGACTATCGCGCCTTCACGCCGAAATTCGACGAGACCATCGCCGCCGAGGATCTGTGCGAGCCGGAAGAGCTCGACCGGTTGCGCGGTTATCTCGACAAGCAACTGTCGAACCTGCAGGGCGTGGTGGCGCGGCTCGCCAACCGGCTGCAGCGTCGGTTAATGGCACAGCAGAACCGCTCCTGGGAATTCGACCTGGAAGAAGGCCAGCTTGATCCGGCGCGGCTGTCGCGCATCGTCACCGACCCGTTCCATCCGCTGTCGTTCAAGGCGGAGAAAGACACCCAGTTCCGCGACACCGTCGTCACGCTGCTGCTCGACAACTCGGGCTCGATGCGCGGCCGGCCGATCACGGTCGCCGCCACCTGTGCTGACATCCTCGCGCGCACGCTCGAACGCTGCGGCGTGAAGGTCGAGATCCTCGGCTTCACCACGCGCGCCTGGAAGGGCGGGCAATCGCGCGAGCATTGGCTCGGAGCCGGCAAGCCGGCCAATCCCGGCCGCCTCAACGATCTGCGCCATATCATCTACAAGTCCGCCGACGCGCCCTGGCGGCGTGCGCGCAAGAATCTCGGCCTGATGATGCGTGAGGGCTTGCTCAAGGAGAATATCGACGGCGAGGCGCTCGACTGGGCGCACAAGCGCCTGTTGGGCCGGCCCGAGCAGCGCAAGATCCTGATGATGATCTCGGATGGTGCGCCGGTCGACGACTCTACTTTGTCGGTGAACCCCGGCAATTATCTCGAGCGCCATCTGCGCTGGGTCATCGAAGAGATCGAGACCCGCTCGCCGGTCGAATTGATCGCCATCGGCATCGGCCATGACGTCACGCGCTATTATCGCCGCGCCGTCACCATCGTCGATGCGGAGGAGCTTGGCGGCGCGATGACCGAAAAGCTCGCCGAATTGTTCGAGGAGCACGCCGCCGCCGATCGCGCCGGTCCGCGCCTGCGGAGGCGAGTCGCTTGAGATTGAGGCATTCGCCGCGATTTTTACCGCTCGTCCCCGCGAAGGCGGGGACCCAGTGCAAGGTGCTTCTTTTGCAATCAGAGCTGGATTCCCGCTTGCGCGGGAATGAGCGGAGTGTGGGCTGGCGTGCATGCGAGTTGCTTTGACGCCACGCCGCTGGCTGTTCGCCGGCGTCCTGATTGCGGGGGTCGCGGTCGCCGCCGGCTCGTTCGCGTGGGCGCAGATCCAGCGTTACGTCAACGAACAGACGCGCATCGCGGTCACTGCCACGCAAATCACGTCATTCGACACCCGCGATCCGGCGCAGCTGCGTTTCGGCGCGCTCACCTTCCGTGGCGGGCTCGTGCTTACGGCCAACAACGCGGCTTTCGGCGGCCTCTCGGGAATTCATGTCGAGCCTGACGGCGCGCATTTCGTGGCCGTCACCGACCGCGGCTCCTGGTTGCGTGGCCGCATCGACTATCAGGACGGCAAGCCCGCCGGCATTGTCGATGCCGAGCTTGCGCCGATTCTCGGGACCGATGGCCGGCCGCTGGCCGCGCGTCAATGGTTTGATGTCGAGGCGCTCACCGCGCGTGACGGTATGCTCACCATCGGCATCGAGCGCGTGGAGCAGATCGTGCGCTTCAATTACGCGCGTGACGGCCTCAAGGCGCGCGGCTCCGTGATCCCGGTGCCGACGGACTTCAAGAGCTTCACCAAGAACAAGGGGCTGGAATGCCTGGCCGCGCCGCCGAAGGGTGCGCCGCATGCCGGTTCAATGATCGCTATCGCCGAACAGAGCCTCGATGCCGATGGCAATCACCGCGCCTTCGTGCTCAAGGGCGCCGACGTCGTGCGTTTCGGCGTGAAGCGTAGCGACGAGTTCGATGTCAGCGATTGCGTCGTGCTGCCGCCGGGCGATCTCTTGCTGCTGGAACGGCGTTTCTCGGTGGCGCGCGGTGTCGCTATGCGCATCCGCCGTTTGCCGCTTGCTTCCATCGCGGATGGCGGGCTGGTCGATGGGCCGGCGCTGATCGAGGCCGACCTCGCTTTTCAGATCGACAACATGGAAGGCATCGGCGTGCACCGCACGCCGGCGGGCGAGACCGTGCTGACGCTCGTCTCCGACGACAACTTCTCGCCGCTCCAGCGCAATCTGCTGCTGCAGTTCACGTTGGACTAGCGAAGGGCTGTATCTTGTAGGATGGGTTAGCGCCACCCGGATCGGCGCTACGCGCCTAACTTACCCTACGGGCTACGATCCCCAAAAGCAAAACGCCGCCCGAGGGGCGGCGTTTGTGTTTCTCAGGCGCAGCAGGCGATCAGGCCGCCGCCGCTTCCTTCTTCTTCTCGATCTCGCGCTTGAGCTTGAGCATCTTCGGCGCCAGCTCAGCGTCCTTGGCCTTGAGCAGGAAGTTGTCGAGCCCACCGCGGTGATCGACGGTCTTCAACGCATTGGTCGACACCCGCACCTTGAAGCTGCGGCCGAGCGAGTCCGAGATCAGCGTCACGTTCTGCAGGTTGGGCAGGAAACGGCGCTTGGTCTTGATATTGGAATGGCTCACCTTGTGGCCAACCAGCGGCCCCTTGCCGGTGAGATCGCAACGCCATGACATGGCTAAACCCTCAAAATAACGGCGCCCTCGGGCGCCCGTCCGTTCCATGTGGTCTGGAATGATTGGCGGGACGTATAGAGAGCGCGGGCCAAAGCGTCAAGCCGCTCGGGGTCGCCGAGATTCATAAATATTTTCAATAGGATATATATAGGGCTCCGCCGGCTTGGCCCGGTGGCGGCGCAGCCTTCGGTGGCAAACCACACATTCGACCAATTCGGCGCCACCAATGGATTTACCCGCGGCGCATCCTCATATCTGTGCGGCACTCGATCCGCACCATGCCCAACCCTTGCGGGACGGATTGCGCTGCTGGTCATATATCGCGCGCCGGACTTAGGGATAGAGCGCCGGGCGCGGGAGGAACGAGCTTCGTGCTGGCTTCGCTCAAAATCGCACGCGTCCTGCTGCCGGGCTTGCTGGTCGCGGTGACGGCGCCGGCCTGCGCGCAGGGCAAGCTCGAGGCGCAATACGCCGCCTCGCTCGCCGGCATCCCGATCGGCAACGGCAGTTGGACAATCGAAATCGGTGACACCCAGTTTTCGGCGGCGGCGACCGGCGCCACCAGCGGCCTGCTGCGGGCCTTCACCGGCGGCGAGGGCTCCACCGCCGCCCGCGGCACATTGAATGCCGGACGGCCGCTGTCTTCGGTCTATGCCGCGACCATCTCCACCCGCAAGAAGAGCGACGACATCCGCATCACCATCGCCAACGGCACGGTGAAGGAGTTCAAGCTCGACCCGCCGCAGGACGACGATCCCGAACGCGTGCCGCTGACCGAGGCGCACCGCCAGAACGTGCTGGACCCGATGTCCGCCTCACTCTTGCGCGTGCCGGGTAACGGCGACCTCCTCGTGCCCGAGGCCTGTCAGCGTACATTGTCCGTGTTCGACGGCCGGCTGCGTTACGACGTCGGTCTGGCCTACAAGCGCATGGACAAAGTGAAGGCCGACAAGGGCTATTCCGGGCCGGTGGTGGTCTGCGCCGTCTATTTCACGCCGGTCGCCGGCTACATCCCGTCGCGCACCGCGATCAAATACATGACCAAGCAGCGCGACATGGAAGTGTGGCTGGCGCCGATCGCCGGCACGCGCGTGCTGGTGCCGTTCCGCGCGCAGGGGCCGACGCCTGTCGGCGAGGCGGTGCTGGAAGCCACGCAGTTCGTGTCGATCCCGATGCCGAGCAAGGCCTCGGCGCACGGGCCGAAGACGCAATGAATCTCTTGGAATCTCTTGCCGCAGGCCTAGGAATTCTTGACTCCTGCACGGAATCCGAATCCGCAACCGCGTTAATCTTTGCGGCGGCTTAAATCCCTCGGAATCCCCGATTCTTACCCGATCTAGTGGTACCACGGAGTGGGGCGGCCACATCTCGCCGTGAACGAATCTCTACAGCCACCGAGTCAGCGATTCGGGCGTGGTTCGTTCCAGAGTCGTTCCGACCCTTAACAAAATACCGCCATGGCGTCGCGTTGTGGAACAGGGGCTAAGGGACGGCTGGATAGGCCCATCGAACGGCGTGCACGTAATCGCCGATACACGTGCCGGATCAGAATGTTAACGAACGCAACGCGGTTCGACCGGCCGTGACCCCAATGCCGGGCCCCTGCTGGTGGCTCGGACGTCGGCCTCCTCTAAATCTCGTCGTGAACAAAGCCGCACAGCCGCTTCGCCAGCGATTCGGACAGGGTTCGTTCCAGGACAGTTCTGAAGATTAACCGGGTCGGGCGACGGTGTCGCGATGTGGAACAGCATGCGTCTTGTCTCGCGCCGTTATCGTCAGGTGTGAGTCCTATCGCGCTGAACCTCGAAACGTCACGGGACGGTTTCGTCCTTAATGAATGCCTGCGAAATTCCACGCAATTGAAGCGTTCATTGCGCAGGTCTGGTGGCGGTTCGCATGCGGACGCCTACATATCGGCGTGAACGAAATCTGACACAGGGCTCAACAGCGATTCGGACGGGGTTCGTTCCGGCCACGTTCCGGATCGTTAACGACGCGCGTTTTCAGCGTCGCGATGTGATACAGGGAGCTCTCAAGGCATGGTTCCGGTCGCAAGGCCGTGCCAATCTGGATCCGTAATGGCTATCAGTTTCTCCCCGCAGCCGGCCCGGGCCGCGCAAGCCCGCGGCGCTGGCGTCACCGCGGTGCTCGGCCCCACCAATACCGGCAAGACCCACCTGGCGATCGAGCGGATGCTCGCGCATTCGTCGGGCATGATCGGGCTGCCGCTGCGGCTCCTGGCGCGCGAGGTCTACAACAAGATCGTCGACCGCGTCGGCGCGCCACTCGTCGCGCTCATCACCGGCGAGGAGAAGATCAAGCCGCCGCACGCGCGCTATTGGGTCTCGACCGTCGAGGCCATGCCGCGCGATCTCGACGTCGCTTTTCTCGCCATCGACGAAGTGCAATTGGGCGCCGATTTCGAGCGCGGCCATGTCTTCACCGACCGCATGCTTAACATGCGCGCGCGCGAGGAAACGCTTGTGCTGGGGGCCGCGACGATGCGGCCGATGGTCGAGAAGCTCTTGCCCGGCGCGCACATCATCAGCCGGCCGCGGCTGTCGATGCTCACCTTCGCGGGCGAGAAGAAACTGACGCGTTTGCCGCGCCGTTCGGCCATCGTCGCCTTCTCCGCCGATGAAGTTTACGCCATCGCCGAATTGATCCGCCGCCAGCGCGGCGGCGCGGCCGTCGTGCTCGGTGGGCTGTCGCCGCGCACAAGAAATGCGCAAGTCGCGCTCTACCAGTCCGGCGACGTCGATTATCTCGTCGCCACCGACGCGATCGGCATGGGCCTCAATCTCGACGTCGACCATGTCGCCTTCGCCTCTGATCGCAAGTTCGACGGCTATCAGTTCCGCAAGCTAACGCCGGCCGAGTTGGCGCAGATCGCCGGGCGTGCCGGCCGCGCCACGCGCGACGGTACTTTCGGCACGACGGGGCGCTGCGATCCGTTCGAGCCGGAATTGGTGCAGGCGCTGGAAAGTCATTCCTTCGAGCCGATCCGCCTTTTGCAGTGGCGAAACTCGAATCTCGATTTTTCCTCGATCGGCGCGTTGCAGGCGTCGTTGGCGATGACGCCGCGTGAGCAGGGGCTTACGCGCGCACCGGTCGGCGAAGACATTCTGGTTTTGGAACACGCGGCGCGCGACGAGGATGTGCGCGCGCTGGCGCGCAACCGTGCGTCGGTCGAGCGCCTGTGGGATACGTGCCAGGTGCCGGACTATCGTAAGATCGCGCCGGCCACGCACGCCGAATTGGTGGTGACCCTCTATGGATTCCTGATGCGAGAGGGTAACATCCCGGTCGATTGGTTCGCTCGACAGGTTTCGCTTGCCGACCGGACCGATGGCGACATCGACACCCTCTCGAACCGGATTGCGCATGTCAGGACTTGGACTTTCGTTGCCAACCGGCCGGATTGGCTTGCCGATCCGGAACATTGGCAGGCAACCACGCGCGCGGTCGAGGACAAGCTGTCCGATGCGCTTCACGAACGCTTGGCCGAGCGTTTCGTGGACCGCCGCACTAGCGTCTTGATGCGGCGGCTACGCGAGAACGCAATGTTGGAAACAGAAATCGGTAAGACTGGTGAAGTCACTGTCGAGGGCCACATGATCGGCCGCCTCGACGGGTTCATGTTCGCGCCTGATGCGTCGGCCGCGGGCTCCGAAGCCAAAGCGCTCAATGCCGCTGCGCAAAAGGTGCTGGCGGTCGAGATCGAGGCGCGCGCCACGCGCTTGTCGCAGGCGCCGACTGATCAGATCGTGTTGGCGAATGACGGCGTGATCCGCTGGCTCGGCGATGTCGTCGGCCGGCTTTCGCCGGGTGACGACACCTTGCGGCCGCGCGTGCGCATTATTGCCGACGAACATCTCACCGGTCCGTCGCGCGAATTGGTGCAGACGCGGCTCGATCTCTGGCTGAAGACCTATATCGAGAAGCTTCTCGCGCCGCTGTTCCTGCTGTCCGCCGCCGAGGACATCACCGGCATGGCGCGCGGCGTCGCCTTCCAGCTCATGGAAGCGCTGGGCGTGCTGGAGCGGCAAAAGGTGTCGGAAGAGGTCAAGGGCCTCGACCAGCCGTCGCGCGCGACCTTGCGCAAATACGGCGTGCGCTTCGGCGCTTACCACATCTATCTGCCGGCGCTCTTGAAGCCGGCGCCGCGCGCGCTGGCGACGCAGCTCTGGGCGCTCAAGCATGAAGCGCCGGACGCCAAAGGCGTCACGGAATTGCTGCATCTCGCCGCGTCGGGCCGCACCTCGATCCCGGTCGACAAGGAAACGCCGAAGCCGCTCTACCGCACCGCCGGTTATCGCGTTTGCGGCGAGCGCGCCGTGCGCGTCGACATCCTTGAGCGGCTGGCCGATCTCATCCGCCCCCCGCTGTCCTGGCGCGAAGGGTCCACAGTCGCAAAGCCGGATGGCGCGGTCGACGGCCGCAGCTTCACCGTCACCGGCGCGATGACCTCGCTGACCGGCGCATCGGGCGAGGACTTCGCCACCATCCTGCGCTCGCTGGGTTACCGCATGGATCGCCGGCCTAAACCGGTGGAGCCGGCTGAAACCAAACCGGTCGAGACGCCGGTGGCGGACATCACGCCGGCGGTTGCCGGCGAGGCGTCGGTCGTACCGGAGGCCGGGATCGAAGCCGTGCATGCGGAGACGCAGGCTGAAGCGCCGGCTCTGAGTGCCGATGAAGCGACGGTTGGCGAGGAAAGCTCGGCGCTGGCTGTGGTGCCGGATGCCGAGTTGATCGCGCAAGTCGAGCCTATTGCCGAGCCTGTCGCTGAGGCTGAGCCCGCGGCCGAAGCCGCTGCCGCTGAGGTCAAGGTCGAAGAGCCGGCCTTCATCGAGGTCTGGCGTCCGGGTGGCCGGCCCGAGAATCGCCAGCCGCGACAGAATCGCCGCCCGCATCGCCATGGGGCGCCGCAAGCAGCGGCGCCTGCCGCCGAAGGGGCGGCGGCACCGGCCGAGGCTGCTCCGGCGGAAGCCGGTGCGCCCGAGCGTCGTCACGACCGGCGCGAGCGCCAAGAGCGTCAAGAGCGCCAGCAGAAAACGGACCGCCCGAATCAGCGCGGCGGCGAGCGCAATGACCGGGGCGGCCCGCGCCGCGATCGCGACCGGCCGCGACGTGATCGTGATTCGGGGCCCGACCGTGCCGAGCGCGAAAAATATTACGCGAAACCAAAGGGTTCGGACCGTCGCGACAAGGCGCCGGATCCTAATTCGCCCTTCGCCAAGCTGGCTGCCCTCAAGCAGCAGCTCGAGCAGGGCAAAGAGCCCACTTGATAGCGCCGGCGTCCGATACCGGTCGCCAACGCATTGATAAATGGCTCTGGCACGTCCGCACGGTGCGCACGCGCGCCGATGCGGCGGCCCTGGTCGAGGCCGGCCATGTCCGCCTGAACGGGCAGCGCGTGAGCGCAACGAGCCAGTCCGTCCGGCCTGGGGATGTTATTACCCTCGCGCTCGACCGGTCGGTGCGGGTGCTTCGGGTCGAGGGTTTCGCCGAAAAACGGGGATCGGCGCCGGCCGCGCGCATGCTTTACCGCGAACTGTCCGCCGACGGCCGCAATTAAGGCGTGTCCGTCGGCTCCCGCATAGGGGGATGACGACGACGCCGCTTGCAGCCTATTTATTGATGCTATAGGCAGCCATAAGTGAATTGTGGGCGGAGCGGGTGATGACCTACGTCGTCGTCGAAAACTGCATCAAGTGCAAATACATGGATTGCGTGGAGGTGTGTCCGGTGGACTGCTTCTACGAGGGCGAGAACATGCTCGTCATCCATCCCGACGAATGCATCGACTGCGGCGTCTGCGAGCCCGAATGCCCGGCCGAAGCCATTAAGCCGGATACCGAGCCGGGGTTGGAGAAGTTCCTCGAACTCAATGCCGAATTTGCCAAATCCTGGCCCAACATCACGACCAAGAAGGACTCGCCGGCCGACGCCAAGGACTTCGATGGGATGCTGGACAAGTTCAAGAAGTTCTTCAGCCCGAAGCCGGGAACCGGCGACTGAGGGCGACGCGTTAATCGCGGCTTACGATTGAGTCGCGACGGCCGGTTTTTTTGGCCTGGCGGTATTAACCGAACTCATATTTTATGAATTTGTGGCGGCTGGATTGCACTTTTGCGTCGCCATAAGGCTTTGAATCTGCCCAAAAATGTGCTATATGTAAAAAACAATCCGATGAAGCCAAAAAATCGCCGCTAGCGAAGCGCTCCCCTTCTCGGGAGCCTTATTTTTCGCGGCCACGGAGTTCCTAGGGTCTGGACAGAGGGCGTGCGATCCACGCGTTAAGCAGTGGCAGGAAAATCGCGTCAGAAGGCCAAGAAGGGTTCTTCCGGCTCTAGCCGGGGATCAAAAAAGTCTGCCGTGTCCCGGCGGACCTCTCATGCCCCGCGTGGCGCTGTCCGCGGTGGGGCTTCCGCAGCCAAGGTGGCCGGTCCCCGGAAGGGTGCCGGCGAAGGAGTTTTGCCCGGAATGTCCAGCAACAATAAGAAGACGACCCAGCGCCAAGGTTTCAAGACCAACGAATTCATCGTCTATCCGGCCCATGGCGTGGGTCAGATCATGGCGATCGAAGAGCAGGAAATCGCTGGGGCGAAGCTCGAACTGTTCGTCATCAACTTCATCAAGGACAAGATGACGCTGCGCGTTCCGACCGCGAAAATCGTATCGGTTGGCATGCGCAAGCTGGCCGAGCCGCCGCTCGTCAAGAAGGCGCTGGAAACGCTGAAGGGCCGCGCGCGCATCAAGCGCACGATGTGGTCCCGCCGGGCGCAGGAATACGAAGCCAAGATCAATTCGGGCGACATCGTCGCCATCGCTGAAGTGGTGCGCGATCTGTACCGCTCGGAGAGCCAGCCGGAGCAGTCCTACTCCGAACGCCAGCTCTACGAAGCTGCCCTCGACCGCCTGTCGCGCGAAATCGCGGCGGTGCAGAAGATCACCGAGACCGAAGCGATCAAGGAGATCGAAGGCGCGCTGGCCAAGGGCCCGCGTCGCGGTCTCAAACCCGCCGAGGAAGCCGGCGCCGAGGAAGGCGTCGAGGACGAAGCGGCCTGAGCCGATCAGCGATCCGAAAATACGAAAGCCCGGCAGCGATGCCGGGCTTTTTGTTTGGGCGGACTGGTCGCAGTCTCTCTCGGCCTCATGGTGAGGAGCGCCGTGTCTCGAACCATGACGGGTTCCGCCTACGCTAAGAACATTGACCTATAGTCTCTGATAGACTATAGTCCTTTCATTCCGGTGTCCTGAGAGGCGCTTCATGAGGCGCCCCGGGGGTGGCGGAAGAGGCACGCCGACAATGCGTGCCGCGATGGCGCGTCGGGAGGCGCAGCACCCCTCGCAAGGGTGCGCGCGCCTTCGCACGGCGCGCGGCGGGCCCGATCGCAAGGGCTCCGCCAAAGGCGTCTCGCAAACCCCTGGCGCCTACGCAAGTCGGGTTTACCCGACTTGCGCATTTAAAAGACTGATCTCGGGTAAACCCGAGATCGGTGCGCGCCATCTCCCTCTTTTGAGGGAAGAAAAAAGGGACGCCGGCCTACCCGGGGCCGTCAAAGAATACGGGCAGCGAAGCGTTGGCTTTAAGCGGCGGCAAAGATCTACGGCTTCGCGCCCAGCTCCGTCAGCATGTCGGCGGCTTAATGCAGGCGGGACTGAGCGTCAGCGCCTGGTGATAGTCAGCGATAGCGCCGTCCTTGTCGCCGTCGTCGAGCTTTGTTGACGCGGTTGTCCTAAGCCGCCGCATAGCGCGGGTTGAGCTTGATGGCGGTGTTGTCGTCGGCCATGGCGCGCGCGAAATTCTTCCAGCTTGAACCTCTTAAGGTCGCGCAGCGACTAAACTGTGGGGCTTGGGTGTTAGTGTGAAATGACGTGGCTCCAGTTCAACGGGACTGCTTAAATTTTCGGAGACTGGTCATGAAAATGCGGACCGCCGCGATCTTGTTTTTGGCCGCCGTGGCGGCGATGGTCACAGGCACGGCCTCGGCCGAGCCGGTCAAGCCCGGTGAATTCGCCAAGCGGTTGTTCGGCGAAAAGCTGGACGAGAAATCCTATGCTTGCTTCGTGCGCACCTATGACGCGGCTCACCTCGCGCGGCACCCGGAGCAGAAGGTCACGGTGATGAAGCTGTTGATCACTGCCGAGTCGAAGATTTCCGATGCCGCGGACCTCAAGGAGTTCGGGCCGTACATGAACTATTCCTTCCGGCTTGGACTGCGCTTTCGCACCCGCGCCGGCAGCTATGATTCTAGCGGCTATTGCGGTCGCCCGCGTGTCGGCGAGGATATGCCCGACAAGCTCCAGCTTTTCTGTGGCGTCGATTGCGATGGCGGCGGCATCAGCGTCGAAGTGCCGAACGACAAGGCGGCGCTCATCCGGCTCGAAAGGATCCGCATCTGGCGCAACAACAAGCCGGACGACGAGGGCTTCGAGGCGACCGGTGGCGCCGACGACCGTCTGTTCCGGCTCGATCGCGTCAAGCTCGATGAATGCCGGTCGCTGATCACCGACCGGGAAGAACTCGCGGCTATCCGCCGCAAGAAGTAACAGAGCGAAAGGGGGCACTTGCATGCATCGGCGCGGCATTCTCTCAGCGACCTTGGCCGGCTTGAGCGGGCTATTCGCCGCCAGCAGCCAAGCGAAACCCGCAAGCGCGGTCGGCGCGCGCGACAAGACCAAGGTGGTCTATCACCTCTCCGATCTGGACCGAGTGTCGTTCACGTTGAGCAATATCCGCAATCATTACGATGGCATGGGCGGGCCAGCTAACGTCACCATCGCGCTGGTCATCAACGGCCCGGCGCTCAAGGCCTTCCATGCTGCGTCGGCCAGCGTCGCTGTTGCCCACGATATCCGCCAGTTCGCCCGCACCGGGCTGTCGCTCGCCGCCTGCGGCAACACGATGCAATCGCAGAGCGTCGGCGTGAAGGACCTGCTGCCCGGTTTCGTCGTGGCCGACCGTGGTGGGGTGGTCCGCATCGCGGAACTCCAGGCCGAGGGCTACGTCTATCTGCGGCCATAAGTGGGCAGGATCGCCGGTTGGCGCGGTTCGGTTGCTGCGCTAGACTGCTTCCCAAAGAAATAATCAGATTTGGGAAGGGAGCAGATTATGACGGCCATTCGTGGCTATGTGGCACCGACCACGGAAAACGATGCCCTCGGCGTGCACTCGCTTGACCAGTTCGTGCTTGAAGTGCCCGACATCACCAAGGCAGTCGACTTCTACGGCAATTTTGGGCTCGATACGCAGCGCGATGGCAACGCGCTCGCCATCAAGACCTTCGGTCATGAACACCGCTGGGGCTCGGTGGTCGAAGGCGGCCGGTCCAAATCGCTGCACCACCTCTCCTTCGGCTGCTACGCGGAAGACTTAGCCCGGCTGAAGGCACGCATCGAGGGCGAGGGCGTCAAGCTCATCGACCCGCCGCCTGGTTTCGAGAGCAACGGCTTCTGGTTTCGCAACCACGAAGGCGTCCTGATGGAGATCAAGGTGGCGCCGAAGGTGTCGCCCGACCAGAAGGCCATCAGCGAGTGGGTCACCGTCGGCCCCGGCATGGCCGCCGCTGGGACGCGCGAGAAGGCGCCCGCCGTACGGCCGCGCCGGCTGTCGCATGTGCTGATCTTCACCGCCGACATCGACGCCTCGATCAAGTTCTACGAGCGCACGCTCGGCCTGCGCCTGTCGGACCGCGCCTCCGACATCGTCGCCTTCATGCACGGCATTCATGGTAGCGATCACCACCTGCTGGCGCTGGCGAAGTCGAGCGGTCCGGGCTTCCATCATTGCAGTTGGGACACCGCGAGCATCCAGGACATCGGGCTCGGTGCGATGCGCATGCACGACAAGGGCTACCAGAAAGGCTGGGGTCTTGGCCGGCATGTGCTCGGCTCCAACTATTTCCATTACGTCATGGACCCCTGGGGCAGCTTCTCGGAATATTCCTGCGACATCGACTACATTCCGAAGGAAGAGCGCTGGCCGGC
>JANLJK010000360.1 GCA_029255525.1 Pseudolabrys sp. | reverse complement strand
CCCATAACCCCTGCCCTATCGAGACGGCACAGTGTATGGGTCCCCGCCTTCGCGGGGACGACAGATGACAGAAGCCTTCTCCCTCCATCCCCAGCTCGCTGCCGACACCGTGCCGGTCGGCGATCTGCCGCTCGTCCGCGTGCTCCTGGCGAAGGACGCCAATTATCCGTGGCTGATCCTGGTGCCGCGATGGCCGGGGCTGACCGAGATCATCGATCTGCCGGACACCGAACAGACCCGGTTGCTCGGCGAGGTCGCCGCCGTCTCGCGCGCGCTCAAGGCCGTCACCGCCTGCGACAAGCTCAATGTCGCGGCCATCGGCAATGTCGTCGCGCAATTGCACGTCCACGTCGTGGCACGCCGGCGCGACGACATTGCATGGCCGAAACCGGTATGGGGCGCGGTACCGCCCGTCCCCTATCAACCGGAAGCGCGCGACGCACTGATGACCGCGCTACGCGCAGCCCTGCCCTTCAAATCCTGACGAAACTGTGAGGCTCCGCCCGCATTGCCTTGACCGATTCGCCGTGCGACTTTCCGCGCAATGCTGCTCCGTCCCGACCTCGGCCCCAAACCGCACCTAGGCTACACCGCCAGCCGACTTGCGCGCGCTGCGGAGTTGCGGCCCGATGGTGAGGTGATTGCCGCATTGGCCGCCGATCCTCGCGCCGGCGTCTATGTCATGGGCGGTGAGCTGATCGTGCTCAGGAAGAGCGCGCCGTTTCACCAGGCGCTGTTCGGCGTCGCCGAAGCCCGCGCGCTCGGCCCGGCGCTGGAAACCGTCTTCCTTGGCCTCGTCGATGGCGTCGCGCGCTTCGGTGTCGGTCTGCCGCCGCAGACGGTCGAGACGCTCAAGGAACACGACGACCTTATCGTCACCGACTTGCGCTCAATCGCCGTGCAAGGACTCACCGACGCCGAACACTTGCCGCCGATCGCCGAGGCGAAGGCCGTGCTCGGCTGGCATGCGCGGCATCGCTTCTGCCCGAATTGCGGCGCGCCGACGCAGGTCGTCGATGCGGGCTGGCGGCGCGATTGCCCCTCCTGCGGCGCGCAGCATTTCCCGCGCACCGATCCGGTCGTCATCATGCTGGCGATCGACGGCGACAACTGCCTGCTCGGCCGCTCGCCCCGCTTCGCGCCGACCATGTGGTCGTGCCTCGCCGGTTTCCTCGAGCCCGGCGAAACGATCGAGGACGCAGTGCACCGCGAGACCTTGGAGGAAGCCGGCATCGCCTGCGGCCGCGTGACGTACTACGCTTCGCAGCCGTGGCCCTTCCCGTCGTCGCTGATGATCGGCTGCCACGCCGAAGCCGTGACGCGCGACATTGTCGTCGACCGCACGGAACTGGAAGACGCCCGCTGGTTTAGCAAGGACGAGGTGGTGGCGATGCTGCTGCGGCGTCATCCCGATGGGCTGACCACGCCGCCGCCGGTGGCGATCGCGCATCACATCATGCGTTCCTGGATAGAGGACGATATCCGTTTTGACTGAGCCCGCAAAACGCCCTGCCAGGATCCTATGCGCGGGCGGCGCCGTGCAGGACAACGTCATGAAGGTCGAGGCGTTTCCGGCCGCCGGCGCCAAGGTGCAGGGCTCGGAATTCGTCATCACCATCGGCGGCCAGGCCGGCAATGCGTCGGTCGCCATTGCTCGGCTGGGCGGCGCGGCGCGCTATGCCGGCGCGCTCGGCGACCAGGGCGAGCCGATCGCCGACTGGATCGTGACCAAGCTCAAGAGCGAGCACGTCGACTGCAGCCACGCGGTGCGGGTGAAAGGCGCGATGTCGTCGGTGTCGCTGATCATGCTCGACCCGACGGGGGAGAAGATGATCGCCACGCGCCGCGGCGAAGGCCTGACCAATGCCGTGCCGGCGGATGCCGAGAAGGCGGTGGACGGCATGGACGCAGTGCTGCTCGACAACCGCTATCCCAATTTCATGATGCCGATCGTCGCCGCCGCGACCAAGCGCGGCATTCCGCGCGTGCTCGACCTCGACCGTCCGGCCTCGATCGACGATGCGCTGCTCAACGGCGCGACGCATGTGATCTCCTCGGCCGAGGCGATGCGCGTCACCGCCGGCGAGCGCGATCTCGGCGCGGCGCTCAAGAAACTCGGCGCGACGTATAAGGGCTTCCTCGCCGTTACCGACGGACCGGACGGAGTCTATTGGCTGGATAACGGCGCGGTGCGCCACATGGATGCGTTCAAAGTCACATCAGTCGACACGTTGGGCGCCGGCGACACGTTCCACGGCGCCTTCACGCTGCGGCTGGTCGAAACCGGCGATGTCGTCGAGTCGATGCGCTTCGGCGCGGCCGCCGCGGCCATCAAATGCACGCGCTTCGGCGGACTGATGGGCGCTGCCACTCGCGATGAAGTCGAGGCGTTTTTGAGGGAGCGCACGTAGCCGTCACCCTGAGGTGCGAGCGCAGCGAGCCTCGAAGGGTGGCGGCGGTTAGTCATTGCCCGTCATCCTTCGAGGCGCGCCTTCGGCGCGCACCTCAGGATGACGGCGAGAGGCCTACTTCTTCGACGGACAGGGCGCGCCGCAAGGCGCGCAGGCACCGGCGAAGTCCTCCGGCGAGACGGCGCGGCCGCTCGACGGGCTGGTGAGATGCTGGCCGACGATCGCCGCAAGGCCGAGCACAACGACAAAAACATAAACCGTGCGCATCGTCTCAATCCCTGGAGAGGCCGAATAGCGGGCGCAGACGGATGCCGATCATGCAGCCCGGCAGGCACGCCAGGAACCAGACCCAGCCGTGCACCGAGCCCGACGCAATGCCGCCAACGAAGGCGCCGATGTTGCAGCCAAAGCCAAGCCGCGCGCCCCAGCCCATCAGCAGGCCGCCGACGGCGGCCGCGAGCAGCGATTTGAACGGTGGCCAAGCGGCCGCGGCGAAAGGCCGGGTGGCCGCGGCCGCCGCCATGGCGCCGAACAACATGCCGAAGTCGGTGAGGCTCGACGTGTCGGACAGCACCGAATTGGTCAGCGCCTGCTTGGGGCCCGGCCACTGCCAGAACGGCGCAGTGCTGAGATCGAGACCGAGCGCGCTGGCGATCTTGGCGCCCCAGATCGTGTAGCCGAAGGTCACGCTCCAGGGATGGCCTCCGGCGGCGAACACGAAGACGCACAACAGGCCGATGGCGACGCCGCCGATAATGTAATTGCGCGACGGCTTCCAGTTGGCGCCACGCTTGCGGGCAATCGCGGCGATGATCGCCGCGCCCACAACGATGCTGGCGAGCGTGGCAACGAGGCCGCCCCACGGGCCGAGATAATCCGAGGCGATGATCGGATCGATGCCGCCGAGCGCCAGGAAGGACGGCAGCGACAGGCTGCCCCACACGCTGCCGGCCATGAAGAACACCAGCGCGATCAGCATGCGGCCCGAGCCACCGCCCGCGGTGTAGAGCGTGCCGGAGCCGCAGCCATTGGCGAGCTGCATGCCGATGCCGAAGACGAAGGCGCCGACAATGAGCGACGGTCCGAGCGGCGCGATGGCGCCGCCATAGTTCGGGAAGAGCGCGGCCACCGGCACCACCGCCAGCGCGGCGATGGCGATGACGATGAGCCCGCCGATCATGCCGCCGGCTTCACCACGATTGAGAAAGCGACGCCAGGAGGCGGTGAAGCTGAATTCGGCCTTCCAGAAGGCGATGCCAAGGGCAAATCCGCCCAGCACCAAAGCAGCGGACGCCACCTGGCCATCGAGCAGCACCAGGGCGGTGATCACCGCGGTGGCCAGAACAGCAAGAACGAGAAACAGGACGTCGATGCCGGCGCCCGTGCGTGCGGCGGGCGCCGCGAGTGTTGCCGTAGTCATTCAGAGAAACCTCAATACCTGTCTTCCGTAGACCATCTCCGTCATCCTGAGGCGCGAGCGCATCGATCTCGGGCTTGCCCGAGATCAACTTTCATTGCGCAAGTCGGCTATAGCCGACTTGCGTGCGCGAGCCTCGAAGGATGATCGGCCCGACTTTAAATGCTCTTGTCATCCTTCGAGGCTCGGCCTTCGGCCGAGCGCCTCAGGATGACGAAGGAAAGATCAGGAGCCGAGGCCGAGTGCCTTCTTCAGGTCGTCCCACTTGGTGCGGGACGACTGGATCGGACGACGGGCATCGGCGCTCCACTCCACCATGGAGCCGTCATAAAGCCGGACGTTCTGGCGGCCAAGCACTTCGTGCAGGACGAACCAGTCGGTCGCCGCCCAGTGGCCGGTGTTGCAATAGCTCACCGTCGGGCGGTCGGCCGGGATCTGCGCGGCAGCCGCGGCAAGTTCCGACGGCGCCTTCAGCTTGTTGGTGCTGGCATCATAGAACGACGCGCTGTCGACATTGATGGCACCAGGGATGTGGCCATACGCCGCCGCGGCCGGGGCTTTCTCCTTACCGAGGAAATACGAGGCCGGGCGGGCATCGAGCAGCGTGGCGTTCTGCGCAGGCGCGCTCTCGACGTCGGCGACTTCCGCCAGCAGGTTCTTGTCGAGCGAGGACGTGAAGATCTTCGGCGACGGCGTGTTCTTGCCGCTCTCGGTCGGCAGGCCCGCCTTCTTCCAGGCGGCGACGCCGCCATCCAGGATCGAGATGTTCTTCACGCCGGCCACCTTCAGCGTCCAATAGACGCGCGCGGCGGCGCCAAAATCGCTGAAGCTGACGCCGGCCGGGACGACCACGGCATGGCTGTCCTCGTCGATGCCGGTATCGCCGATGAGCTTCTCGAGCTGCGCCTGGCTCGGCAGCATGAACGGCACGTTGTTGCGGGTCACGCGCCAGCCGGCCTTGTCATAGTCGCTGTGCACGCTGCCCGGGACGTGGGCTTCGAGATAGGCCTTCTCGCCGCCGCCATCGATGGCCGAGCGGATGTCGAGCACGACCACGTTGGGATCGCGCAGATGCTCGTTGAGCCAGGCCGGCGACACCAGCGGGGTCCCCCCGGCGGCCAAAGCCGGCGCGGTGACGATGACCAGGGCCACCAGAGCGGCAACCAAGGCGGAAAGGCGGGAGGCAAAATATTCTTTCATGGGCATCGATCCAGTGCGGCTGTGCCAGCCAGGGAGGAAACTTTGGACTTGAAGTAGAATATTTTTCTATGTAATGACAGATGGTGACGCCAAAAAAGTAATTAATTCCAATTTGGCGCTCGCCCGTAGACTGTCTGTGCTAAACTTTGAAGGGTTGAGAGAAATGGATGCCATCGACCGCAAGATCCTGGCTGTGGTGCAGCAGGACGCCGCGCTTTCCGTGGCCGAGATCGGCCAGCGCGTGGGGCTGTCGTCGACGCCGTGCTGGAAGCGGCTGCAGCGGCTGGAGGCCGACGGCGTCATCACCAAGCGCGTGGCGATCATCGACCCGGACAAGGTCGGGCTCGGCATATCCGTGTTCGTGTCGATCGAGACCGGCGACCATTCGCAGGAATGGCTGAAGAAATTCGCCGAGGTCGTCGGCGCCATGCCGGAGGTGATGGAGTTCTACCGGATGGCCGGCGACGTCGACTACATGCTGCGCGTGGTCGTCGCCGACATGCAGGCCTATGACGGCTTCTACAAGAAGCTGATCGCCACCGTGCCGCTGAAGAACGTGACGTCGCGCTTCGCGATGGAACGGATCAAGTCGACGACATCGCTGCCGCTCGGCGTCAACGTCTAGCAGTTTGCTGAAAAACGTTTTCATGTCATTCCGGGGCGCGCCGAAGGCGCGAACCCGGAATCCAGTAACATTGATTTTCTTCGCGTTTCTGGATTCCGGATCGCCGCTTCGCGGCGTCCGGAATGACTGCGGAGGGCTTTTCAGCAACGGCTAAAAGCGCCGCTCAGGTGCAGGCCGTGCCGGCGTAGTTCGGCGCGGAGATACGCGGCGCCATATACATCTGGTCCGACAGATTGAGCGTGCCGGTGATGGTGTAGCCGACGATCGGCGTATAAGCGTAAGACACCTGCGCGAGGATGATCTGCGTGCTGGCGACCGCAAGCGCCGACGGCAGCGTCACCGCACCGCTCAGCGCGGTGCCGTTGCGGGTGACGCTCCATTTCACCGTCGCGTTCTTGCTCGCGTTAACGGCGATGCAGGACACCGTGATCTTCAGGTTGCCCGCCGAGTAAGGCGTGATGATCGCGGACGAGGCATCCAGAATGTTCTGCATCTCCGCCGCACTGATGGTCGACACCTGCGCCGTCAGATTGGCGACCGCCGCCGCCGTGAGGCTGACCTTGCGGTCGGCCGCGACGCCATCGGAAATCTCGACGCAGCCGAGATAGAGGCCGATCATCAGCGGCGCCATCAAGGCGAATTCGACGGCGGAAACGCCGCGTCTGTCGCCACGGAAATGCCTGAGCTTGTGAAGCATGGTCAGCATGTGCCCGTCGTCGAATAAGGCTCGTTGCGGAACACCGCCGTCGCCACCAAGAGACGCTTGCTGCCGTTGAGGTTCGACAGGTTATTGCCGAGCAGCGAGACGTAAATCGGCCACTGGTAATACAACGTCACCACTTCGATGCAGCCGGGTCCGCCCGGCACATAAGTCACCTTGCTGGTGTCGAATGTGCCGTTGGCGACCGGCGATGTCGGCGAGGCCGCGGCCGCGAAGCTCGAATACTGCTTGACGTCGACATAGACGCCGCCGGCGCAATCGAACAGGCCGGCGATGCGGTTGCAGACCTGCGTCTTGAAATCGGCCTGGGTATAGTTGGCGGTCTGCGCCTGGCCGGTCATGATCAGGCGCGAGGCGTCGGTGACGGCCGTCTCCAACGTCTGCCCGGCGAAGAAGACCAGCGCGGTTTCCAGAATGGCGAAGGTGAGCGCGAGGAAAGGCACCGCGACGAGCGCGAACTCGACGGCCGCCGCACCGTTCTCCTCACGGACGAAGCGGCGCGCCAGCCTGGCCGGCAGCAGCCGTGCCAAACGAACGGCGAACTTACGTCGTGCGGCTGCATCCATGGGGTGGAGTCTCGATGGTTCCCGAACGGGCCAATTCATACCAAATTCGAGTTGCCGATAGATTGTCCGGATGCCGAAGAGCGGGCCACTCCTGTTAAGCAGCCGCTAACCTTGCGGCGCAAACTCGCCTATTTGGCGCCCGGCATCGCCGATCCGTTGCGGGCGATCGTCTGACCCAGCACCGCGTTGAAGTAGTTGGTCGAGTCGCCGAGCGTGATGCGGCGTTCGCACTCCGGCGCGCAGCTATAGGATTCGCGCTCGGCGCCCTTGTAGACGATGACCAGATCGGCGGTGGCGGGACCGACGACCTGCACGGTGTGGTCCATGACGATCTTGCCGGCGCGGTCCAGCGCCAGCATGTTGGTCGAGCCGTAACCCTTGCCGGTGAGCACGACGACGCCGCCGGCTTGCAGCGTGGCATCGGCGATCAGCGGGTTGCCGATGACGATGGTGGCGACGCGGTCCGGCAGCTTCATCACCCGGGCCTGGTCGACATTGACGCTGACATTGTCCGCCTGCGCGGGCGCAGCCGCGACGACGGCGACGAGCAGCGCCCACGCCGCAGCACTGCGGCGCCAAACCATGGCCGACATCACACTCTCCAACGCAAACGCAACACACACCAAGCGGGCCGCAGCACCCACGGCCCGAGATAGCTCAAGTTGACTGCAAATAGGTGAATGAAGTGCAAAGGCGCGCCGGCGGCGCGCCATCGCCGCTAGGCTTTTGCCTCGATGGCCTTACCGTTGGTCCGGAACGGATACAGCATCTGGGCGCCGAAGCTTTCCGGGAAATCCTTGTCGTCCACGCCATAGGCGTCAGGCAGTTCGTTCTTCGGCATGTAGAAGGTGCCGAAGATGACGTCGAGGATCGGAAACGTGCTGGCGAAGTTCTTGTCGCCGCCACGGTCGGGCAAGGTGTGATGCCAGCGATGGAACACGGGCCCGGCGATCACATATTTGAACGGACCCAGGGTCCAGTTCAGATTGGCGTGGACGAAGGCTGAATGCGCGGTGGTGAACGGCCCGAGCCAGAGCATCACGTTCGGCGAGACGCCGGCCAGCAGCAGGACGGCGTCCACCATCACACTGCCGATGAACAGGTTGATCGGGTGGAAGCGCGCCGCGGAAATCCAGTCCAACTCTTCCGAGGAGTGGTGCACCGCATGGTACTTCCACATGGCCGAGCCATGATAAATGCGGTGGATCCAGTACATCATGACGTCGGAAGCGATGAGGAAGAAGAGCGCCTGCCCCCAGAGCGGCAGCTTGGCGAGCGGACCGAAGCCGTCGTCATAGAAGGCGATCAGCGCCTCGGCGCCGTGAATGTTGAATAGCAGCGCCGCGCCGACGATCATCAGGCCGATGCGCACGAAACGCGCGCCAACCGGGATCAGGAACCAATAGCAAATGTCGGTCACCAGATCGCGCTTGCGCCACCATGGCGTGCCCGGATTGCACGCCGACAGATGCGTGAGCGTGGCGAAGACAAGCCCGAGCGCGATGGTGACCGGCACCAGCTTGAGCATGGTGCCGCCGGCGACCTTCAGCACGCCAAGCAATTCGATGAGCATTGGTACGGTCTCTTTAACGCTGAACCGCACGATCCTGTGGCGCGGCGGTTAAGATGCAGTGAAGCATCGCATAGGGTGAGACGCGTCAGCATTTCCAATAGATCAGCAACTAAAATTTCGAACGACAGCCAAAGTACTAATTAAAATTTTAGGCAATTCCTTTCATCAACGATTCATTAGCCAAAAATAACTTCGCTTCCCGCGTTATGATCGACACAACATCTACATGAGAATTTCATTCGGCTACCTCATAATTCTTCAATCATATTAACCGGCATGCAAGGCCTGTCGGCTATGGTCCGCTCCGAAGCCGGGAGAAATCCGGCGTCAAGCCAAGTATGTGTACCCTAGGAGCTACCATGAAGACCCTCGTCGCGCGTTTCCTCAAGGACAATTCCGGCGCCACGGCCATTGAATACGGCCTCATCGCCGCCGGCATCTCGGTCGCCATCATCGCCGTCGTGAACGGCCTCGGCTCGACCCTGAACACCAAGTTCGACAGCATCTCGACCCAGCTCAAGTAATCGAGCCGCAGGTTCAAGATTCAAAAGGCTCCGGTCATGTCCGGGGCCTTTTTGCTGTCCGGCCGGAACCGGGCCGATGCGGTTTACGAAAGGTAAAGCTGTCGCGCGGTAAACGAGACGGCAGAGCAGGAAGGACGCCTCTGGGATGGTCACAGACGCAATCAGGCTGTTGGTGTTCCCCGCCCTGATGGCTTTCGCCGCCTCGAGCGACCTCCTGACCATGACCATCTCCAACCGCCTGTCGCTGGCGCTCACGGCCGCCTTCCTCGTGCTGGCGGGAACGACGGCGATGCCGCTGCCCGTGCTCGGCATGCATTTCGCGGCGGCGGCCATTGTGCTGGTCGTATCGTTCGGCTTCTTCACGCAAGGCTGGATCGGCGGCGGCGACGCCAAGCTTGCCGCGGCCACGGCGCTGTGGTTCGGCTTCGATCACCTGCTCGATTATTTAATCTACGCGTCGTTGTTCGGCGGCGTACTGACGTTGCTCATCATCCAGTTCCGCAAATTGCCCTTGCCCCATGTGATGGCCCGACAGGCCTGGATTCAGCGGCTGCATGAGAGCAATGGCGGCATTCCTTATGGCATTGCGCTCGCCGCGGCGGCGCTCGTCATCTATCCCAAGACCGGCTGGATGCCCGGCGGAATCTGACGCGCACAAGATCGCGATAAGACCGGCGCAAGATTGCATTAACTCGATTTAGATACGGGTCCTTAACCATACCTTGACCTTTAGCTGCTCAAATCCCGTGCGAGCGGCCCTGTCGGCCGCCATGTGGTTTACGCGGCCTAAACCGGCCGCTCAGTCACGGTGAGAGTTGAGCGTATGAAAGCCGCGCGTGTCGTAGTCTTGGCAATCGCCCTGGGAGCCGGTGGCGTTGCCGCGCTGCTGGCGGGCCGTTCGGACAAGCCTCCGGCGGTCAAGCCAGAGCCTGTCGCGCAGCTCCCAACCGTCGACATCCTCGTCGCCAAATCCGACATCCCGATGGGGATGGCGCTCTCGCCCGGCGATCTGCAATGGCAGACCTGGCCGGCGAGCACCGCCAGCGGCAACTTCATCCGCAAGAACGAACGCCCCAACGCCATCGACAATCTCGCCGGACAGGTCGTGCGCGCGCCCTTCGTGGCGGGCGAACCGATCCGCGAGGTCAAGCTCGTCAATGCCAAGGGCTCCGGCTTCATGGCCGCGATCCTGCCCTCCGGCATGCGCGCGGTCTCGACGCAAATTTCGCCCGAGACCGGCGCCGGCGGCTTCATCCTGCCGAACGACCGGGTCGACGTCATTCTGACGCGCCGCGATCGCGACGCCGACAAGACCGGCGGCGGCGAGCAGCAGACCAGCGAGACCATTCTCAGCAATATCCGCGTGCTGGCGATCGACCAGAACATCGAGGAAAAGGGCGGGCAGAAGGTCGTGGTCGGCAAGACCGCGACGCTCGAGCTCTCCTCGGGCCAGGCCGAGACGCTGGCGCTCGGCCAACACATGGGCTCGCTGTCGCTCGCGCTGCGCAGCATTACAGACGCATCGGGCGACACCGCCAAACCGGACGAAAATGCCAAAGCGCGCAGCAGCGTCAATGTCGTGCGCTTCGGCATCAGCACCACGACGACACCGCGATGAGCGATCGGGGGATCTTCAGCGATATGACGACCACATCGATCCGCAGCGCCGCCTTCGCGGCCCTGATCCTCGGGGGTTTCCCGGCGGCGCCGGCCGCCGACGCCCCCGCCGGCATGCAGGTCATCCAGGTGGCGGCGAGCGAAGCCACCTCGCGCTTCGTGCCGCTCGGCATCGGCAAGTCGGTCGCGATCGATCTGCCGCGCGACATCAAGGACGTGCTCGTCGCCGATCCCAAGATCGCCAATGCCGTGGTGCGCACCTCGCGCCGCGTCTACATGATCGGCGTCGAGGTCGGACAGACCAACATCTTCTTCTTCGATGCCGAAGGCCGGCAGATCGCCGGCTTCGATATCGCCGTGACGCGCGACCTCAACGGCGTGCGCGGCGCGCTCAAGCAGATGATGCCGGACGCCGACATCCGCATCGAAGGCGTCGGCAAAGACGCCGTGATGCTGTCCGGCTCGGCCGCGAGCGCCGCGGAATCGCAGCAGGCTTACGATATCGCCTCGCGGCTCGTCGGCGACGGCACCAAGGTCGTCAACGGCATCACCGTGCGCGGCCGCGACCAGGTCATGCTCAAGGTGACCGTCGCGGAAGTGCAGCGCGACGTCATCAAGCAGCTCGGCATCGACCTCTCGGGCAGCTTCAACTACGGCACGTCCGTGGTGAACTTCAATACCACCAACCCGTTCTCCGCGACCGGCCAGGCGCTCAGCGACTCGTACCTGACCGGGTCAGTCAAGAGCGTCAACGCGACGATGAAGGCGATGGAGCGCGCCGGCGTCGTACGCACGCTCGCCGAACCGAATCTCACCGCGATCTCCGGCGAGACCGCGACCTTCATGGCGGGCGGCGAATTTCCGATTCCGAGCGGCCTATCGTGCGACACGACGCGTTCGCCGCCGGTCTGCCAACCGCAGATCGAGTTCAAGAAGTTCGGCGTCAGCCTGATGTTCACCCCGGTCGTGATGTCGGAAGGCCGCATCAGCCTCAAGGTCATGACCGAAGTGTCGGATCTGTCGACCGACAACGCGATGACGCTGCAGGCGACCGGCTCGACCACCAGCCTGACCGTGCCGTCGATCCGCACCCGCCGCGCCGACACGACCGTGGAAATTCCCTCGGGCGGCTCGCTCGCCATGGCCGGCATGATCCAGGAACAAACCAAGCAGCAGATCAACGGCATTCCCGGCCTGATGCAGATCCCTGTACTCGGCACGCTGTTCAAGAGCCGCGATTACGTCAACCGCCAGAGCGAATTGATGGTGCTGGTCACGCCTTACGTCGTGCGCGCGGTGGCGCAGAAGCAATTGTCGCGGCCGGATGACGGCTATGCCGATCCGAACGATCCGCAAAGCGTGCTGCTCGGCCGCCTCAACCGGATTTACGGCTCGACCGGCAAGACCGAAGCGAAACCGGCCGGCGACTACCGCGGCAAATACGGCTTTATCCTCGACTGAGCGGGAAACACGATCGATGACAAAAGCTCACACGACGATCGTCGAACGCCGCGGCCGGGTCGGCTGGCGCCTCCTCGCGGCGGCCGGTCTCGCCGCCACGCTGGCCGGCTGTTACAAGTCGCCGCAGGTCGTGGCTGAACCGGCTTATCCGACCGACTACCGCGAACGTCATCCGATCACGATCAAGGAACGCGAGCGCACCGTCGAAGTGTTCGTCGGCCGCAATCGCGGCGGCCTCACGCCGGTGCAGCGCGCCGACGTGCTCTCCTTCGCGCAGCAATGGCGGCGCGAGGCCATGAGCGGCATCATCATCGACGTGCCGAGCGGCCAGGGCGTGGAGCGCGCGGCAGCCGATTCGATGCGCGAAGTGCATTCGATCCTGGCCGCCTCGGGCGTGCCGCGCAACGCGGTCTTCGTGCGCAACTACCGCACGCCGCCCGCCACGCTCGCCAGCATCAAGATGAACTACTCCAAGCTGTCGGCCGAGGCCGGGCCGTGCGGCCAGTGGCCGACCGATATCGGCCCCAGCATCGACTCCAAGGACTACGAGAACAGGCCCTATTGGAATCTCGGCTGCGCCACGCAGCGCAACCTCGCCTCCATGGTGGACAACCCGGCCGATCTCGTCCAACCGCGCGGCGAAGCGCCCGCTTATTCGGGACGCCGCTCGGTGGCGATCGATAAGTACCGCAAGGGTGACAACCCGTCCGGCACTTACGACGGCTATGACAAAGGCAAAATCAGCGATCTCGGCAAATGATCAAGCACGCTTATCAAGTCGCCGTTCCACAGGCTGAGAACGTGCCGCTGGCGCCGGACGCCGTCGGCATGAACGAACACATCGCGCCGGCGCCGCGCGTCTCGATGCAGGCGTTCTGCGAGACCGTGGAGACCGCCGCCGCCGTGCAGGCGGCCGGCGAAGACCGGCGGCTCGTCAAGGCGCACGTCAAGATCCAGATGGGCGGCATCAAGGCCGCGGTCGAAGCCTATCGCGCCTCGCCGACCCCGAACGTCATCCTCATAGAGGCGGAAAACCGCGCCGATGAAATCCTGCACGGCCTCGACCAACTGGCCGAGGTGTGCGACGCCGGCACACGCGTCATCGTCGTCGGCGGCATCAATGACGTCACCTTTTATCGCGAGCTCACCCGCCGCGGCGTGAGCGATTACCTGATCGCGCCGGTCGGCACCCTCGACGTGGTGCGCGCGGTGTGCGGCCTGTTCTCAGCGCCGGACGCCAAGCCGGTCGGCCGCATCATCGCCGTCGTCGGCGCCAAAGGCGGCGTCGGCGCGTCGACGATCGCGCACAATATCGCCTGGGCCATCGGCCGTGACCTGGCGCTCGACGCCGTCGTCACCGATCTCGACCTCGCCTTCGGCACCGCCGGCCTCGATTACAACCAGGACCCGCCGCAGGGCATCGCCGACGCGGTGTTCTCGCCGGACCGCATCGACACCGCTTTCGTCGACCGCCTTCTGTCGAAATGCGCCGATCATCTGAGCCTGTTGGCAGCACCGGCGACGCTCGACCGCGTCTATGATTTTGGCGCCGAGGCTTTCGACTCGATCCTCGATTCGCTGCGCACCTCGATCCCCTGCGTCGTGCTCGACATCCCGCATCAATGGTCGGGCTGGACCAAAAGGCTTCTGGTCAGCGCCGACGATATTCTCGTGGTCGCCGGCCCCGACCTCGCCAATCTGCGCAACGCCAAGAACATGGTCGATCTGTTGCGCGCGGCGCGACCGAACGATCATCGTCCCTATTATTGCCTCAACCAGGTCGGTGTGCCGAAGCGGCCGGAAATCACGCCCGCCGATTTCGCCAAGGCGCTGGAAGACCAGCCGCTGGCAGTGATCCCCTTCGAGCCGCAACTGTTCGGCACCGCCGCCAACAACGGCCAGATGATCGCGGAAGTCTCGTCGGGCCATAAAACCGCTGAGATGTTCCGCCAGCTTGCGCAGATCCTGACCGGTCGGACCGAAGCCAAGCGTTCGCGCGGCAGCCTGCTGTCGCCGTTGCTCGCCAAGCTGATGAAACGATCGAGTTGAGACGTTTGGAGTAGGTAAGTCGTGTTCGGTAAGCGTAGCGGATCCTCTGAAGCCCGCGCTCCGGCTCCCGCACAGCGGATGCCGTCGCCACCGCTATCGCCTGCCTCGCCGGCGGCCGCCGAAGCGCCGAAGCCCGCAGCCGCGGTGCCGATGGAGACCGGCCGCACCCCCTTCCCGTCTGACGGCCTGGGCGCGCCCTTGGTATCGGCGCCGGCGCCGACACGCGCACCCTCGGCGATCAACATGGTGCCGACCTCGGTCGATACGCGCCGGTCGGAATCCTATTACGAGACCAAGGGCACAATCTTCGGCGCGCTGATCGAGGCCATCGATCTGGCGCAGCTCGCGCGCCTCGACGCCGATTCGGCGCGCGAGGAAATCCGCGACATCGTCAACGAGATCATCGCGATCAAGAACATCGTGATGTCGATCTCCGAGCAGGAAGAGCTGCTCGACGATATCTGCAACGACGTGCTGGGCTTCGGCCCGCTCGAGCCGCTGCTGTCGCGCGACGATATCGCCGACATCATGGTGAACGGCTCCGGCACGGTCTATATCGAAGTCGCGGGCAAGATTCAGAAGACCGGCATCCGCTTCCGCGACAACCAGCAGCTTCTCAACATCTGCCAACGCATCGTCAGCCAGATCGGCCGTCGCGTCGACGAATCATCGCCGATCTGCGACGCGCGTTTGCCGGACGGCTCGCGCGTCAACGCCATCGTGCCGCCGCTGGCGATCGATGGCCCCGCGCTCACCATTCGTAAGTTCAAGAAGGACAAGCTGACCCTCGATCAGCTCGTCAAATTCGGGTCGATCACGCCGCAGGGCGCCGAAATCCTGCGCATCATCGGCCGCTCGCGCGTCAACACGCTGATTTCCGGCGGCACCGGCTCCGGCAAGACCACGCTTCTGAACTGTCTCACGCAGTTCATCGACGACGACGAGCGCATCATCACCTGCGAAGACGCCGCCGAACTTCAGCTCCAGCAGCCGCATGTGGTGCGTCTGGAAACGCGCCCCCCCAACCTCGAAGGCGAAGGCCAGGTCACCATGCGCGACCTGGTGCGCAATTGTCTGCGTATGCGGCCTGAACGCATCATCGTCGGCGAAGTCCGCGGACCCGAAGCCTTCGATCTGTTGCAGGCGATGAACACCGGCCATGACGGTTCGATGGGCACGCTGCACGCCAACAACCCGCGCGAGGCTCTGTCGCGCCTCGAATCGATGATCACCATGGGCGGCTTCTCGCTGCCGTCGCGCACCATCCGCGAGATGATCACCGCCTCGGTGGACGTGGTGGTGCAGGCCGCCCGTCTGCGCGACGGCTCGCGCCGCATCACGCACATCACCGAGGTGATGGGCATGGAAGGCGACGTCATCATCACCCAGGACCTGTTCGTCTACGAGATGATGGGCGAGGACGCCAAAGGCAACATTCTCGGTCGCCATCGCTCGACCGGCATCGGCCGGCCGCGTTTCTGGGACCGTGCGCGCTATTACGGCGAAGAGCAGCGGCTCGCCGCCGCGCTCGACGCCGCCGAATCCGCCGACGAGGCGATGCGGGCATAAACCATGGATTCCTTGGCCGTCTTCTTCCTGGCTGCGGTTGCCGTCGGCGGCATCGTCTGGGTGTTCGTCTACCCGATCCTGTCGGGCGAACGCCAAGCCGAGAAGCGCATGGAGAATGTCGCCCGCGCCGAGCCGGCCGTGCGCCTCGGCCGCGGCGCGCAGCGCTCGCGGCGCGACACCGTGGAGGCCACGCTTAAGGATCTCGAAGAGCGGCACAAACGCAAGACCCGGGCGCCGCCGCTCAATGTCCGCATCGAGCAGGCCGGCCTTACCTGGTCGAAGAATCAGTTCATGCTGATCTCCGCCGGAGTCGGCTTCGCGCTGTTCATGGTCGCTCTGAGTTTCGGGCCCGGCCTGTTGCCCGCCATCGGCATTGGCTTTGCCGGTGCCTTCGGCCTGCCGCGCTGGCTGCTCTCCTTCTTGAAGAAGCGGCGCGAAGCCAAGTTCCTCGACTCGTTTCCGGACGCTGTCGACATCATCGTGCGCGGCGTGAAGGCCGGCCTGCCGCTGCTCGACTGCTTGAAGATGATCACGGTCGAGGCGCCGGAGCCGCTCAAGACCGAGTTCCGCGCCATCGTCGAGACCCAGGCGGTCGGCATGCCGCTCGGCGAAGCCTGCGGCAAGCTCTACGAACGCACGCCGGTGCCGGAGGCGAACTTCTTCGCCATCGTCGTCGCGATCCAGCAGAAGGCCGGCGGCAATCTGTCGGAAGCGCTCGGCAACCTGTCGCGCGTGCTGCGCGACCGCAAGAAGATGAAGGCCAAGATCAGGGCGATGTCGCAGGAGGCCAAGGCTTCCGCCGGCATCATCGGCGCGTTGCCGATCGCCGTGATGACCCTCGTTTACATCACCAGCCCGGACTACATCTCTCTCCTATTCACCGAGCCCTTGGGCCGCCTGATGCTCGCCGTCTCGGCGGCGTGGATGGGCATGGGCGTGCTCGTCATGAAGAAGATGATCAACTTCGACTTCTAGCAACGGCGGATCATGCTCGATTACCTGGTCAACGCGGTCAATACCCAAACGCTGACGATGGTGTTCGCCGCCGTCGCGGCGGCGGCGACGATATTGACCTTGGCCATGCCGCTGGTGTTCGCCAATCCGCTCGACAAGCGCATGCGGTCGGTGGCCATCGAGCGCGAGAAGCTGCGCGCCCGGGAGCGCGAGCGCATGGCGCAGGAAAAGCAGAAGGTTTCGCTGCGCCAGTCGCCCAAACAATACATCCAGACTATCGTCGACCGCTTCAACCTGTCGAAATGGGTCGGCCAGGAGGAAGCACGGCTCAAGCTGATACAGGCCGGCTATCGCGGGCATGCGCCCTACATCACCTATCTGTTCTTCCGTATGGTGACGCCGACGGCGGCCTTCGTCTTCGCGGTGTTCTATCTATTCATCGTGCTCGACTTCAATCAGCCGGCGACGGTCAAGCTCGGCCTGTGCATCGCCGCGGCCTATATCGGCATGCATCTGCCGTTGATGCTGCTCAAGAGCAAAATCCAGAAGCGGCAGCTTTCGATCAAGCGAGCTTTCCCCGACACGCTCGATCTGCTGCTGATCTGCGTCGAATCCGGCATGTCGATCGAGGCCGCATTCAAGAAAGTGAGCGACGAAGTCGGCTCGCAATCGGTGCCGCTCGCCGAAGAGCTGACGCTGACCACGGCCGAGCTGTCCTATCTGCCGGACCGGCGGCAAGCCTATGAGAACCTCGCCAAGCGTACCGACCTCGAAGGCGTGAAGTCGGTCTGCATGGCCTTGCAGCAGGCGGAGCGCTACGGCACGCCGCTCGCCAGTATGCTGCGCGTGATGGCGCAGGAGAACCGCGACATGCGCATGTCGGAAGCCGAGAAGAAAGCCGCCGGCCTGCCGCCGAAGCTGACGGTGCCGATGATCCTGTTCTTTCTGCCGGTGTTGTTCGTGGTAATCCTGGGGCCCGCCGCGATCAAGGTCATGGGCATGCAGTAGGCCGGGCGCGAAGCGCCGGCCGATCACAGGCTCCGCGACATCCGGGACAGGCTGCCCCCGCATTCCGCTTCGCTCCATGCGGGCTACGGCGGCTCTCTCTCCGACCTCATCCTGAGGAGCCGCGCCGTAGCCCGAAGGGCGAAGGCGGGGCGTCTCGAAGGATGGCTGCGAACACGAGCCTCATGGATCGAGACGCGCGGCTTCGCCGCGCTCCTCACCATGAGGGGGAAGGGTGGGCTGTTTGACAACTGAATCGCAGAGAAGTGCGCGAGCGGCGCGCGCTTACGATCCCGCGTCGGGCGTCAGTGCATAAGGCTTGACGCCCTTCTTCTTCCAGTCGCCCTGCTGCGCCAGCATCTGCCGCAGATAGCCGACATTGGTCGCGGCCTCATCGGGCGGCAGATCGGCGCTGGCGATCTTCTCGGCCTCGGCGAAGCGGCCTTGCAGGCCGACGACCAGCGCCAAGTTCTGGCGCACCTTGGAGCCCGCATTCGGCTGCGCCACCGCGCGCCGCAATGTTTCCTCGGCGCGCTTGAGATCCTTCATCAGCACATAAGACAGCGCCAGATTGGACAACACCGAGGGCTCCTCGGGCACGATCTTCAGCGCGGCGGTGTAATGCTTCTGCGCGTCGGCGTGGCGGCCCATCTGATCGAGCACGGCGCCTTGCGCATTCAGGATGCGCCAGTCCGGATTGTCGGGCGTGTGGGCCTTGCCGAAGGCGTCGAGCGCCTGCGCGTATTGGCCGGCATCAGCGAGGGCGCGGCCATAGGCACCGGACAAAGTCATGTTGTTAGGACTGCGGATCGACGCCTGCTCCAACACCGCCACCGCCTGCGCACGCTGATCGGTGGCGCGTAAGGCGCGGGCATAATTGATGGCGGCATCGACATCGCCGGGATTGCTCTTATAGCGCTCGCCCCAGACGTCGAGCGAGCGGCGCCATTCGCCTTCATTGCGGGGGGGCGGCGGTGGCGGCGACGACGAGGACGCGATCGAACCGGTGACATCGTCCTTGCCGGTCAGCGAGCAGCCGGCCGCGGTCAGCGCGACGGCGGCCGCCAAAGCGGCCGAGGCCATCAGACGAGCGGTGCGGGCGCGCAAAGGACGCGGCGGACGACAGAGCGGCATGCTCTCTGCAATAAAAGGTTAACCCTAACGGCTGGTTAATCCGCACCACCTCGGCCCGCGCGCGGAATGACGCTTGCCCCTATTTCCCGTATAAATCCGGCCGAATCCCTCGATGCGCGACGGCGCGGAGTAGACATGCATCCGAATTTTGCGAAGGCGGCCGAAGGCCCGGCGGTTCCCATCTTCTTCGTCAACGCCGCGATGATTGATGAGGCCACCGGCACGCTCGACGACCGCGCGCGGGCTTTCGTGCGCGCTTCGGGCTACGAGCCCAAGGCCGGCCGCCATCTGCTCGTGCCGGGCGCCGACGGACAATTGGCCGGGGTTCTGTTCGGCATCGAAGCCGCGGACGCCGCCACCAAGGATCTGTTCCGGCCGGGCCAGCTTGCGACCCTGCTGCCCGCCGGGCTTTATCGCTTTGCCAACACACCGCATGACACACGGCTCGCGGCGCTCGCTTTCGCGCTCGGCGCCTATCAATTCACGCGCTACCGCAAAGCCGACGCGCGCAATGCGCGCCTCGTCGTGCCGGACGGTGTCGACGGCGACGACCTTACCCGCATCGTCGAAGGCGTGACTTTGGCGCGCGACCTCATCAACACGCCGTCGAACGACATGGGCCCGCAGGAGCTGGAAGACGCCGCCCGCGTGGTCGCCAGCCAGCACGGCGCCAAATTCAACGTCACCGCCGGCGAGACGCTGGAGAAGAACTTCCCGCTCATCCATGCGGTCGGCATGGGCTCGCCGCGCAGCCCCCGGCTCATAGACTTCACCTGGGGCAAGGAGAGCGACCCGAAGATCACGCTCGTCGGCAAGGGCGTGTGCTTCGACACCGGCGGCCTCGACATCAAGCCCGACAGCGCCATGCTCAACATGAAGAAGGATATGGGCGGCGCGGCGACGGCCTTGGGGCTCGCGCATATGATCATGGCGCGCGGGCTCAAAGTGCGCTTGCGCGTGTTGATCCCGGCGGTGGAGAACTCGGTCTCCGGCAAGAGCTTCCGCCCACGCGATATCTTCAAGTCCCGCAAGGGCCTCACGGTCGAGATCGGCAATACCGATGCCGAGGGCCGGTTGGTGCTCGCCGATGCGTTGGCGCTCGCCGATGAGGACAAACCCGTATTGATCGCCGATTTCGCCACGCTGACCGGCGCGGCGCGTGTCGCGCTGGGGCCGGACGTGCCGCCCTTCTTCACCGATGACGATGCGCTGTCGGACGAACTGATGCGCGCCGGCACGACCGAACAGGACCCGTTGTGGCGGCTGCCGCTGTGGCGGCCTTACGAGGCCATGCTCGATTCGAAGATCGCCGATACCAATAATGTCTCGACCGGCGGCCAGGGCGGCGCCATCACCGCGGCTTTGTTCCTGCGCAAATTCGTCGACGCGAAATCCTGGCTGCATCTCGACATCTTCGCCTGGACGCTGTCGGCCAAGCCCGGCCGGCCGGAAGGCGCCGAATGCATGTCGGCCCGCGCGCTCTATGCGCTGTTGACGAAAAGATATTCATAGACATGAAACGGCATCGCCACACACCCCGCTCGTTCCCGCGTTAGTCTCATGGTCGCGCTCGATCCCCGCATCCATCCGTTCCGCCCCGAGTTGGCGGCGGCTCATCTCAAGGGCCAGGTGCAGGCGAAGGCCTTTGTCGAAGGCCTACGCTATGCGGTGATCGATCCGGTCGCGGACATGCGCCGCTCGCCGACGTCCGATGCGCCACTCGAAACCCAGGCGCTGCTCGGCGATCACGCCGTCGTCTATGAGATGACGGACGAAGGCTGGGCCTGGGGCCAGTTGGAGAGCGACGGTTATGTCGGCTGGCTGGCGGCAAACGCTTTGGGCATGCCCGGCCCGGCGGCGACGCACAAAATCGCCGTGCCACGCACACTTGTTTTCCCGGGGCCGGATATCAAACTGCCGCCGGTCACCGCGCTGCCGTTCGGCGCCGCCATCACCGTCGTGCGGCAAGACGAGCGCTTTGCCGTGACCGCCGCCGGCTGGCATCTGCCCGTCGTACACTTGGCGCCGGCAAAGTCACGCGAAGGCGATTTCGTCGCGGTGGCGAAGACGTTCCTGCACGCGCCTTATCTCTGGGGCGGCAAGAGCATATTGGGCATCGACTGCTCCGGCCTCGTGCAGGTCGCGCTGCAGGCAGCCGGCCTGCCCTGCCCGCGCGACAGCGATATGCAGGAGTTGGCGCTCGGCACGCCATCGACCTTGAATGCCTTGCGTCGCGGCGATCTGGTGTTCTGGAAAGGCCATGTCGCCATCGCCCGCGACAGCGAGACATTGCTGCATGCCAATGCGCATCACATGCGCGTGGCGCTGGAGCCGGTGGCCATCGCCGTCGCCCGCATTCAAGCGGCCGGCAGCCCGGTGACGAGCGTCAAACGTCTCTAGTGTCCCGAACCCGAAGTTCGCACGATTTCTCAGCAGGCACGGTTGCGAA
>JANLJK010000359.1:8199-21895 GCA_029255525.1 Pseudolabrys sp. | reverse complement strand
CTCGGCCGCCACAGCACGGCTCTCGTCCGGCTCGATGGTGCTCATGTCGATGTAGATGGCACCGGGCTTGATGCCGGAGACGATGCCGTCCGGACCCAGGGCGCAAGCCTTGACGGCTTTGGCGTCGGTGACGATCGAGAACACGATGTCGCTTTGCGCGGCGACCGCGCGCGGCGTGTCGGCCCAGCGCATGCCTTGCCTGATCAGTACCTCGGTCTTGTCGCGCGAGCGGTTCCAGCCGGCGACAGTGTGTCCCGCCGCCATCAGGCGCGGCACAATCAACTGACCCATAGCGCCTAAGCCGACAAATCCGAGATTCACGGCGACGTCTCCCCATTATGCCCGGTTCGTCGGGGGCATCGTTGTCTTGTTGTTGAGGTGACAGTAACGACGTGGATGGCCGGCACAAGAGCGGCGCATTTGACGCGATGAAACGTCGCGGACTTTGCGCGCTAATGGGCAAGCTCCGCCAGTGCGCGGCTGAGTTCATGGATGCGATAGGGCTTGTGCAGGATGGGATATTTGCGCTGCGCGTCCCGTATGGCTTCGCTGTAGCCGGTCGTCAGCAGGATGGGCAGGCGTGGGAAGCGGGCATTGATCGCTTCGGCCAATGCCAATCCATCCATCGGCCCGGGCATGACGATGTCACTGAACACAACATCGATGCTGTTCTTCTCGATTTCATTGAGTGCGCTTATAGCATCCGGCACCCAGCGCACCGCGTATCCTAATTCCGCGAGCAGTTCGGCGCAGGCGCTGGCGACATCCGGATTGTCTTCGACCAAGAGGACCGTGCCGCTGCCGGCGGAGACATCGGCTTCGTTCTGACTTTCAGCCACTATCTGCTCCGGCGCACGCGGCAGCAGCATCGTGATCTGCGTGCCTTTGCCGAGGCTGCTTGCGACTTTCACCGTGCCGCCGGCCTGGTGAACGAAGCCGTGTACCTGCGACAAGCCGAGCCCAGTGCCCTTACCGATGGGCTTGGTGGTGAAGAACGGATCGAAGATTTTGTCCATCACATCATCCGCGATGCCGACGCCGCAATCGGAGACAGCGATTGCTACATAATCGCCCTTCGGGTCTTGCGGCTGATCATTGGACGCCGACAAAGTGACGGTGCCGCCGTCCGGCATCGCGTCACGGGCATTGATGACGAGATTGACGATCGAAGTTTCAAGCTCGTTCGCGTCGACGATGACCGGCCATAGGCCGGGTGCGATCTGGATCACCAGCTTGACGTCGCGGCCGAGACCGCTGTCGAGCAAGGCGCGCACCGAATGGATGAGCGCCGCAAGGTGGATCCGCTCCGGATTGATGTGCTGCCGTCGTGAGAAAGTCAGCAGTTGATTGGTAAGGTGCGCGCCGCGTTCGGACGCGTGCTCGATGGCCTGGATGGCCCGTTGCAGTCTGGGATCGCCGGTCATCGCGCGCTTGAGCGTTTGCACATGGCCGGACACGATCATCAATATGTTGTTGAAGTCGTGTGCGATGCCGCCGGTCAATTGCCCGAGCGCATCCATCTTTTGCGACTCCGCGAGCTTCCTCTGCATCTTTTCAAGTGAGATCTGCGCTTCGCGCCGTTCGGTGATGTCTCGCGTGATCTTGGCGAAGCCGATGAGCTCGCCGTGATCGTTACGGATCGGGTCGATGACGACGCTCGCCCAGAAGAACGAGCCGTCCTTGCGGACGCGCCAGCTTTCCTCCTCGTAGCGGCCCGTCGTCTCCGCGATCGACAGCGCGCGTGCCGGTTTTCCCTCGGCCTGATCGACCGGCGTGTAGAAACGCGAGAAGTGCTGGCCGATGATTTCCTCGGGCGCATAACCCTTGATGCGCTGGCCGCCGGCATTCCAGCTTGCGACCTTGCCCTCGGGGTCGAGCATGTAGAGGGCATAGTCGGTCACGCCGTCGACCAGCAGCCGGAACTGCCGTTCACTCTCGACGAGATTCCGGGCATTGCCCGGACCAGAACGATTCTGCATGGCCGACCCATCCCCAATGCGCGCAACGCGCTGCGGTGAGGATTGTTCCATCCTGGGTAGTGGCAGGTGGGGGCGAAAGCTTGTGAACCGCGGCGGCTGCCTCGTAACCAGCCGGGCTGATGCCTCAGGGCAGCTTGTCGTACCCTTCACCGAAGCCGGCAAGACTCATCGGGAAGCCGATGCCTTCTTCCGGCGTCTGGAAGATGATGAAGGTCGCGGTCTTGCCGGTGCGGAGCTTCTTGATCAGTTCGTCGTCCATCACGACCTCGGCGATGCAGCCGTTGGGCAGGCAGCGCACGAAACCAGCGCGGCCGATATCCGCCTGATCGATCTTCAGCCCCAGCCCCGACGGCAGCAGCACGCCGAGCGGCGCCACGACACGCATCAGCCGGCTCTTGGCGTCGGCGGTCTTGAGCACGATCACCGTGAGGCCGACATTGGCGCGGTCCTCGGCGGTCACGCTCTGGATCAGCGCGCACTGTTCGGCCTTGGCCCCGGGCGGGGTATCGCAGCGAATCTGCCAGTCCTTGTGGACTGATTTGACCGCGCCCTGGGCTGCGGCAGGTGCATGGCCGGCCAGCGTCAGGCTCACTGTCAGCGCAAGTGGCGCCACCAGACTCCCGAACGCGCGCCCAGCCGCATGCGTCAAAATACCCATCACATCAGTCCCTTGCGGCCGCCTTGCACCGCTTTGTGCGGCCATGAGACGAATCGCCTCGGCCATAATTGTAATCGTCCCCCTAGGGTCATGCCCCGCCGTCCCTGTCAAGCGACGGCGGATGCAGAAAACCCCCGTTTTGCAGGTGATCCAAGCCCTGCCGCCGTGGCGTAAATGCGGCGTCCGCTGCGACCCCGGCACGCGTCCCGACGCCTGCTTAGTCTCCTGCTTGGGGGTAAGCTCGATGTAGAACGCGACTTATTATGAGGTGCATTGCGGCAGCTTCCGAATTGTGGTTTGAGAGGCTGGGATTTCCCCCGTCCCGCCGCACTGCAAAAAGCTGCCACGCTCGTGGTCAAGCGCCGTGCTCAGCGGGGCAGCGCCGAACATCTCATGCCCGTGCTGAACGGGCCAACAGAACAAAGAGGCCGCTCAAGGCCTTGCGGAAGAGACATTATTTTTTGTCGAGGGAGCGCATTCGAAGATGTTGGTGCTCAAGCGGTTGATCGCTTTCTTGGTCACGAGTGTGACCATCCTGGCCGGCGGCAGCGCCGCTCTGGCCGCTGACGTCGCAACGGGCCAGCCGCATCCGTGGCAACTCGGTCTGCAGGCCGGTGCCACCCCGGTGATGAACGACATCATCTGGTTTCACAATTTCCTCTTGTGGATCATCGTCGCCATCACTTTGTTTGTGCTGTTGCTTCTGGTCGTCGTGGTGGTGCGGTTCAATGCCCGCAGCAACCCGGTACCGTCGCGCACGACGCACAACACGATGATCGAGGTTGTCTGGACCGTGGTTCCGGTCCTGATCTTGGTGATGGTCGCGGTGCCCTCGTTCCGGCTGCTCTTCCTCCAGCTCAACACGCCCAAGGCCGACGTCACGGTGAAGGCCACCGGCAAGCAGTGGTTCTGGAGCTATAGCTATCCGGACGACAAGTTTGAGTTTGATTCGCTGATGGTCGCCGACAAGGATCTCAAGCCCGGCCAGCCGCGCCTGCTCGCCGTGGACAATGAGATGGTGGTGCCGGTGAATAAGGTGGTGCGTGTGCTCACCACCGGTGCCGACGTCATCCACTCCTGGGCCTTGCCGGCCTTCGGTGTGAAGATCGACGCCATCCCGGGCCGGGTGAACGAGACTTGGTTCAAGGCCGAACGTGAGGGCGTCTATTACGGCCAGTGCTCCGAGCTTTGCGGTAAGGATCACGCCTTCATGCCGATCACGGTCCGCGTCGTCAGCGACAAGGACTACACGGCCTGGATCGATCAGGCGAAGAAGAAGTACGCCACCGACGCTAGCCGCGCGACCAAGATCGCCGCGGCTGGCGATACGAAGTAAGCGCGGCGACTAGGGGAAAAGGTCGAAGGACAATAATGATGGCGAGCAATACGGCTGCGGCACACGGTACTCACGACGCCCACGGCGACCACGCGCACCATCCGACCGGATGGCGCCGCTTCGTCTATTCGACGAACCACAAGGACATCGGTACGATGTACCTGGTGTTCGCCATCATGGCGGGCATCATCGGCGGCGCGCTTTCGATCGGCATCCGGATGGAGCTGCAGAATCCGGGCATGACGATCTTCCCCAGCGCGCACGAGTTCAACGTGTTCACGACCGCGCACGGCCTTATCATGGTGTTCTTCATGGTGATGCCTGCGATGATCGGCGGCTTCGGCAACTGGTTCGTGCCGCTGATGATCGGCGCGCCGGACATGGCCTTCCCACGCATGAACAACATTTCGTTCTGGTTGCTGCCGGCGTCGTTCGCGCTGCTGATTACCTCGGCCTTCGTCGAGGGCGAGCCCGGCTCCAACGGCGTCGGTGCCGGCTGGACTTTGTACGCGCCGCTGTCGACCTCGGGTCACCCGGGCCCGGCGGTGGACTTCGCCATCCTGTCACTGCACATCGCCGGCGCCTCGTCGATCCTCGGCGCCATCAATTTCATCACGACCATCTTCAACATGCGCGCGCCGGGTATGACCCTGCACAAGATGCCGCTGTTCGTATGGTCGATCCTGGTGACCGTGTTCCTGCTGCTGTTGTCGCTGCCGGTGCTCGCCGGCGCGATCACGATGCTGCTGACCGACCGCAACTTCGGCACCACCTTCTTCGCGGCTGAAGGCGGCGGCGATCCGATCCTCTACCAGCATCTGTTCTGGTTCTTCGGTCACCCCGAAGTGTACATCCTCATTCTGCCGGGCTTTGGCATGATCTCGCAGATCGTGTCGACCTTCTCGAAGAAGCCCGTGTTCGGCTATCTCGGTATGGCTTACGCCATGGTTGCGATTGGCGGCATTGGCTTTGTCGTGTGGGCGCATCACATGTACACCGTCGGTCTGTCGACCGGCGCGCAGGCCTACTTCGTCGCGGCGACCATGGTGATCGCGGTGCCGACCGGCGTGAAGATCTTCTCCTGGATCGCCACGATGTGGGGTGGTTCGATCGAATTCCGTACGCCCATGCTGTGGGCGCTCGGCTTCATCTTCCTGTTCACGGTCGGCGGCGTGACCGGTGTGGTGCTGGCGAATGCCGGCGTCGATCGCGTGCTGCAGGATACCTATTACGTGGTGGCGCACTTCCACTATGTGCTCTCGCTCGGTGCGGTCTTCGCCATCTTCGGCGGCTGGTACTACTGGTTCCCGAAGATGAGCGGCTACATGTACAACGAGACCATCGGCAAGCTGCACTTCTGGGTCACTTTTATCGGCGTGAACCTGGTGTTCTTCCCGATGCACTTCCTCGGTCTCGCCGGCATGCCGCGCCGCTATGTCGACTATCCGGACGCGTTCCATGGCTGGAACCAGGTCGCGTCGATCGGCTCGTACATCTCGGCTTTTGGCGTGCTCATCTTCCTGATCGGCGTCGCCGAGGCCTTCGCCAAGAAGCGCGTAGCCGCCGACAATCCGTGGGGTGCGGGTGCGACGACGCTGGAATGGACCCTGTCCTCGCCGCCGCCGTTCCATCAGTTCGAGACGCTGCCGCGGATCAAGTAGTCCACGGCGCGTGAAAGGACTCGTGTAAGCGATGTCGTTCATCAGCGAAGGCGCGGAGCTGCGGGGTCGTCTGGCCGTCGAAGCGCAGTCCGGATACGATGAGCCGAGTCTCGCCACCGTCGGTGACTACCTCGCGCTGTTGAAGCCGCGCGTGATGTCGCTCGTGGTATTCACGGCGTTCGTCGGCTTGAGCGTGGCGCCGGGGAGCCTGCATCCGATCACCGCCTTCACCGCGCTCCTATGCATCGCGGTGGGCGCCGGTGCTTCGGGCGCGCTCAATATGTGGTACGACGCCGACATCGACGCCGTGATGACGCGCACCGCGCGCCGTCCGGTGCCGTCCGGCAAGGTGAAGCCGGGTGAGGCGCTCGCCTTCGGTCTGACCTTGTCGGGTTTCGCGGTAGTGACGCTCGGCCTTTTGGTGAACTGGTTCGCCGGTGCTCTCTTGGCCTTCACCATCTTCTTCTATGCCGTCGTCTACACGATGTGGCTGAAGCGCGCGACGCCGCAGAACATCGTCATCGGCGGTGCCGCCGGCGCTTTCCCGCCGATGATCGGCTGGGCCGCGGTGACCGGCTCGGTGTCGTTCGAATCGGTGGTGCTGTTCCTCATCATCTTCTTCTGGACGCCGCCGCATTTCTGGGCGCTGGCGCTCTACAAGACCGAGGACTACGCCCGCGCTGGCATTCCGATGCTGCCGGTCGTGGCCGGCGACGCTGCGACGCGCAAACAGATTTTGCTCTACACGTTGGTGTTGGTGCCCATCGGTATCGTGCCCTGGGCGCTCGGCTTTGCCGGCATGCTCTATGGCGCGACCGCGGTCGTGACCGGGGCGATCATGCTGGTGCTCGGCTGGCGGGTGCTGCGCGAGAGCCGTCCGGCCGATCGCGCCGCCCGCAATCTTTTCGCCTTCTCGATTCTCTACCTGTTCCTGCTTTTTGCGGTGCTTCTGGTCGAGCGTGGATGGGGCGGGCTGATGGCCCGATTGGCTGCGTGAGTGTCGTTGTTACCATGAACGAGCAACGCAAAGACGAGGACGGCATCGTGCTCACCGAGGCGCAGAAACGCGCCCGGCGCTCGCGCTCGATCGCCATCGCGGTGGCGCTCGGGGCCTTGGTGATTCTGTTCTACGTCATGACGCTGGTGAAGGGGCCCGGCGTCCTGGTGCGGCCGATCTAGGAACTGCCCATGACCGCCCCCGCATCCCCCCAAGATCGAAAGCTTCGCCGCGATATGATCGTGGCGGCGAGCTGCGGCGCCGTTGTCGCGTTGATGGTGGGTGCGTCCTATGCCGCGGTTCCGCTCTATAACTGGTTCTGCAAGGAAACCGGCTTCGGCGGCACCACGCAGGTGGCCGAGAAGGCGCCGGACCACATCCTCGAGCGCACGGTCGCCGTCCGCTTCGACTCCAATGTGGCGCCCGGCCTGCCGTGGAAGTTTTTGCCCGAGCAGAACGAAATCCGCGTTCGTATCGGTGAAGTCGCGACTGTCCACTACAAGGTGGTAAACGAGGCCGCGCGCGAGATCACTGCACAGGCGTCCTACAATGTCGCGCCGCCGCAGGTAGGCTCCTACTTCGCCAAGATCAATTGTTTCTGCTTTACGCAGCAGACTTTGAAGGCGGGCGAGACCCGCGAGATGGCCGTCGTGTTCTACGTCGATCCGGCGATCATCAAGGACCGCGACCAGAACGACCTCAACACCATCACGCTTTCGTACACATTCTATCGGTTGCCCGATGGGTCGCGTCCGGTTGCAGAAACGCCGGACAGTAAATCAAGCAAGCTCTAAACGGGGACGAACATGGCTGAGGCTCATACCAAGCATCACGACTACCATCTGGTCGATCCGAGCCCCTGGCCGGCCGTCGGTTCGTTGTCCGCCTTCATCATGGCGGTCGGCGCTGTCACTTGGCTGCACCATTTGTTCGCGGCCGCGCCGCTGGTGTTCGGCCTCGGCGTGCTCGGCGTGCTTTACACTTTCATCGGCTGGTGGCGCGATGTGATCCGCGAAGCGGAGCACGGCGGCTTCCACACCCGCGTGGTGCAGATCTCGCACCGCTACGGCATGATCCTGTTCATCGCCTCCGAGGTGATGTTCTTCGTCGCCTGGTTCTGGGCCTACTTCAACACCGCGCTGTTCCCGCACGACCTCCATGACGTTGCGCGCACCGCGGCGATCGGCGGCGTGTGGCCGCCGAAGGGCATCGAGACCTTCGACCCCTGGCACCTGCCGCTGTTGAACACGCTGATCCTGCTGACCTCGGGCACCACGGTGACCTGGGCGCACCACGCGCTTCTGGAGAACGACCGCGAGGGCGTGAAGTGGGGCCTGATCCTCACCGTCATTCTCGGCGCGATCTTCACCTGCGTGCAGGCCTATGAATATTCGCACGCGACCTTCGCGTTCAGCGGCAATATCTACGGCGCCACCTTCTTCATGGCGACCGGCTTCCACGGCGCACATGTCATCATCGGCACGATCTTTCTGCTGGTGTGCCTGATCCGCGTGCTCAACGGCCACTTCACGCCGACGCAGCATCTCGGCTTTGAATTCGCCGCCTGGTACTGGCATTTCGTCGACGTTGTCTGGCTGTTCCTGTTCGCCTGCATCTATGTGTGGGGCCACGGGGCAACCGCCGCCGGTCATTGAGGTCCGCCTCGATAGAGGCAATCGCAAAGGGCGGCGGCGACGCCGCCCTTTTGTTTTGAGAGGGTAAGGCCATGAGCGAGACACGTCTCGACATCAACCAGCCGATCATGCGCGGCATTCGCGGCCGTTGTCCGCGTTGCGGCGAGGGCAAGCTGTTCCAGGGCTTCCTGTCGCTTAAGCCGCGCTGCGAGCGCTGCGGCCTCGATTTCAACTTCGCCGATGCCGGCGACGGGCCGGCGGTCTTCGTCATTCTGATCGGTGGCGCGCTCGTCGTGTTCGCGGCGCTGATCACCGAGGTAGCCTACCAGCCGCCTTATTGGCTGCACGCGGCGTTGTGGTTGCCACTCGTCCTCCTGCTCACGCTCGGGCCGCTACGGCCGATCAAGGGTCTGCTGATCGCCTTGCAGTATCATCACAAGGCCGCGCCGGGCCGGCTTGAACGCAAGGACGAAGCATAATGGCGGCGCGCGAAGGGCGCGGCGGCATCGTCACGGCGACCATCTTCACGGTCGCGGCGCTGGCGATCCTCATCGGCCTTGGCGTCTGGCAGCTCGAGCGCCGGGTCTGGAAGGAAGGCCTGATTGCGAGCCTCACCGAACGGCTGGCGCAGGCACCGCAGGATCTGCCGCCGCGCGAGGAATGGCCGCGCCTGACCGCTGGTAAAGATGAATTCCGCCGCGTGGCATTCCCGGCCGAGTTCATTCCCGGCGAAGAGGCGCTGGTCTATGCGGCGGGTTCGGCCCTGCGGCGCGACGTCAAAGGGCCCGGCTATTGGGTCTTCGCGCCGGCACGCCTGACCGGCGGCAGCATCGTCGTGGTCAACCGCGGCTTCTTGTCCCTCGACCGCAAGGACCCGGCGACGCGCGCACAAAGTACGCCGCAAGGCATTATCGATCTTGTCGGCGTAATGCGCTGGCCGGAAGAGCGCGGACTGTTCACGCCGGCGGACGACCTGAAAGAGAATGTCTGGTACCTGCGCGACCCCAAGGCGATGGCGCAGGCGAAAAAGTGGAATGTGGCCGCGCCGTTCTATATCGATCTTGAATCGCCGTCGCCACCCGATGGCCTGCCGTCGCTAGGCAAGCTCGAAGTGCGTCTGCCGAACAATCATCTGCAATACGCGATCACCTGGTTTGGTCTCGCGCTTGGTCTTTCTGGCGTCTATCTCGTCTGGGTCATTGGACGTCTGCGCCGCCGCGCGTGATCTCATTTCTCATCATGAAACGTAGTAATGTTGTTGCGGTTTAGCCGGCGTGATTTAGTGCGGCCGCTTTACAAACAAGCGGGGGAAACGGGATGACGCTCGCGGGCAAGAAGGTTGTCGTTGTTGGTGGTTCGTCGGGCATCGGACGCGCGGTGGCCGAGCTCGCCAAGAAGGACGGCGCGGATGTCATCATCGCCTCGCGCAATGCCGAGCGTGTGAAGGCCATGGCCGCCAAGCTTGGCGCGACCGGTATCCCGACCGACGTCAGCAATGATGAGAGCGTCGCCAATCTGTTCCGCTCAACCGGCCCTGTCGATCACGTGGTGGTCACCGCCGCGCAGTTGCGCTCTGGTCCGTTCAAGACGGTGTCCATGGACGATGTGCGCGCCACCTTCGAGACCAAGTTCTGGGGTGCTTGGCGCGTCGCGCGCGCGGCCGAGATCCGCGCGGGCGGATCGTTGACCTTGGTGTCCGGCTTCCTGAGCCTGCGGCCGCGGCCGAACTCGGCGGTCGTCAGCGCGATCAACGGCGCGCTCGAGTCGCTGACGCGCGCTCTGGCGCTTGAGCTTGCGCCGGTACGCGTGAACTGCGTCTCACCCGGCATCATCGACACGCCGATCCGTGCCAATATGGCGGAGGCCGCGCGTCAGGACATGTTGGCGAAGATCGCCGCCGGCCTGCCGGTCGGCCGCGTCGGCCAAGCCGAGGACGTCGCCGAGCAGATCCTCAGCTTCGTCCGCAACGGCTTCGCCACCGGCTCCATCGTCTACCTTGAGGGCGGCGGTCTGATCGTCTGAAGTCCGGCACCGCCGCCACGGCCGGGCAGGGGATTTCTTGTGAAAGCCCCGCGCGGGGGCTAGTGTGCCCTGAAACCCGACCATCGCGGAACTATAAAGCCAGACCTATCAATGCGTTACGTCTCAACCCGGGGTGAGGGCGCCCCGCTCGATTTCACCGAAGTCATGCTCGCGGGGCTTGCCCGCGACGGGGGCCTTTATGTCCCCCAGCAGTGGCCGACGCTCGACGCCAAATTCATCGCCGCTCTGGCCGGCCGGCCCTATGCCGAGGTCGCCGTCGAGGTGCTGCGGCCCTTCGTCGGCGCCAGCATTCCGGAGGCCGACCTCGCCCGCATGGCGCAGGAGGCCTACGGCTCGTTCCGCCATCCGGCGACGGTGCCGCTGGTGCAGCTCAATCCGGGCCTGTTCGTGCTCGAGCTGTTCCACGGGCCGACGCTCGCCTTCAAAGACCTGGCGATGCAACTGCTCGCGCGACTGATGGACTACGCGCTGGAAAAGCGCGGCGAGCGCACGACCATCGTGGTCGCGACCTCGGGCGACACCGGCGGCGCGGCGGTTGAAGCCTTCCGCGGTCGCTCCCAGGTCGATCTCGTCGTGCTGTTCCCGCAGGGCCGCATCTCCGACGTGCAGCGGCGCATGATGACGACGGCATCGGACGCCAATGTCCATGCGGTCGCCATCGACGGCACCTTCGACGACTGCCAGGCCTTGGTGAAGGCGATGTTCAATCATCACGCCTTCCGCGACCGCGTCCGCCTCTCGGGCGTCAATTCGATCAACTGGGCGCGCATCGTCGCGCAGGCGGTCTATTACTTTGTCGCCGCGGTGGCGTTAGGCAGTCCGCACCGCAAGGTCGCCTTCACCGTGCCGACCGGTAATTTCGGCGACGTCTATGCCGGCTATGTTGCGTCGAAGATGGGTCTGCCGATCGACCGGCTCGTCGTAGCGACCAATGTCAACGACATCCTCGCCCGCACGTTCGCCACCGGCACTTATGAAATCCGCGACGTGATGGCGACCTCATCGCCGTCGATGGATATCCAGGTGTCATCGAACTTCGAACGTCTGTTGTTCGACGCTTACGGTCGCGACGCGCATGCCGTGCGGGCGCTGATGGGCTCGCTGGCGCAATCGAAGCGTTTCTCGGTGTCGGCACCAGCGCTGAAAGCGCTGCGCGGTTTGTTCACCGCCGACAAGGCGGATGAGCAGGAGGTCGCCGCCACCATCCGCGCCTGGATGCGCGAAGCCGCCTATTGCGCCGATCCGCACACGGCGGTGGGTCTCGCCGTCGCTGAGAAGGAAACGCGCGATCCGTCAGTGCCGATGGTCGTGCTGTCCACCGCCCATCCGGCGAAATTCCCCGATGCCGTGAAGGCGGCTTGCGGTGTCGATCCCGGATTACCAGATTGGCTCGGCGATCTGCCGAAGCGCCAGGAACGCATCACGGTGCTGCCGTCGGACCAGACGCAGGTTGAACGATTTGTACTGTCGGCGTCGCGTGCGGCGCGTGAAGGAGCAGCGGCATGAGCGTTGAAATCACCCGTCTTCCGTCGGGTCTGTCGGTGGTGACCGATCGCATGCCGCATCTGGAGTCGGCCTCGCTCGGTGTCTGGATCGGCGCCGGCAGCCGCGACGAGAAGCCGGATGAACACGGCATTTCGCACTTGCTCGAACACATGGCCTTCAAGGGGACCAAGCGCCGCACCGCGCGCCAGATCGCCGAATCGATCGAGGCGGTGGGCGGCGATCTCAACGCCGCGACCAGCGTCGAGTCGACCGGCTATTTCGCGCGCATCCTGAAGGCGGACGTGCCGCTGGCGCTCGATGTCTTGTCGGACATCCTGTCGGAGCCGGCCTTCGATGCGGAGGAGCTACGTCGCGAGCAGAACGTGATCGTGCAGGAGATCGGTGCGACCGAAGATGCGCCGGACGATCTGGTGTTCGATCGCCTGCAGGAGACGGCGTTCCCGAAGCAGCCGGTCGGCCGCTCGATCCTGGGTACGCCGGAGACGGTGCGCTCGTTCAGTTCGGTAAAGCTACGGGCCTATCTGACGCGCAATTATCGCGCGCCGGACATGCTGGTGGCGGCCGCCGGCGCGGTCGAGCACGATAAGATCGTCGCCGAGGTCGAACAGCGCTTTGCCAAGTTCGAGGGACCTTCGGCGCCCGATCCGGAGCCCGCCAGCTTCCACGGCGGCATGCGAGTCGAGACCCGCGATCTCGAGCAGGTGCACATTGCCATGGCGTTGCAGGGCGTGCCGGTGAAAGACGAGCAGCTCTACAGCTTACAGGTCTTCACCAGCGTGCTGGGGGGCGGGATGTCGTCGCGGCTGTTCCAGGAGGTGCGCGAGATCCGCGGCCTCTGTTACGCGATCCACGCCTTCCATATGCCCTATAGCGATACCGGCCTGTTCGGGCTTTATGCCGGCACCGATGAGACGGATGCGCCCGAGCTGATGCGCGTGGTCATCGACCAGATCGGCAATGCCACCGACACCGTGACCGAGGCCGAAGTTGCCCGCGCCAAGGCGCAGATGAAGGCCGGCCTCTTGATGGCGCTGGAAAGCTCGGAAGCCCGTGTCGGCCAATTGGCGCGCCAGATGCTCGCTTACGGCCGCCCCATCCCGCTCGAGGAGATCGTTGCCAGGGTCGACGCTGTCACGGTCGAGAGCACCCGCGCCGCCGGTCATGCCCTCATCAACCGCGGGCGCCCGGCGATCGCCGCGCTCGGCCCCGGCCAAGGTCTTGAAAGCACGGCCGCGATCGCTGAAAGTCTGGTTCGCCGGGCTGCGTGATCAGGGGGCACGGCCGAAACCGCGCATGGCGTTTTTCCGCACTGTCAGCTTTGGCGAGTTGATCCCGGCGATCACCGGCGCGGGGGTCCTGTTGCGCACGCCGGTCGCCAGCGATTATGCCGAATGGGCGGCCGTGCGTGAGGCGAGCCGGGCCTTCCTCACGCCCTGGGAGCCGATCTGGCCGTCGGACGACCTGACGCGCAGCGCCTTCCGCCGCCGGCTCAAGCGCTATGCCGAAGACCAGCGCAGCGACATCGCTTATGCCTTTCTTATTTTCCGTAGCGACGATGGCGCCCTTGTCGGCGGCATAACGTTGGCGAATATCCGCCGCGGCGTCGCGCAGGCGGGCAGCATTGGCTACTGGGTCGGCCAGCCCTTCGCCCGCACGGGCTACATGACCGCGGCGGTCAAGGCGCTCATTCCGTTCTGTTTTGGCACATTGCGGCTGCATCGGCTGGAAGCGGCCTGCATCCCGACCAACGCCGCCTCCATCGGTCTGCTGGAGAAAACCGGCTTCCAGCGCGAGGGCTATGCGCGAGGTTATCTGTGTATCAATGGCCAATGGCAGGACCACCTCCTGTATGCGCGGCTCAAGGAAGATTCGGAGTGAGGCG
>JANLJK010000359.1:0-8099 GCA_029255525.1 Pseudolabrys sp. | reverse complement strand
GGGGACCATGCGTGGGGAACGACATCAACTGACAACGACCGCACTGCGCGCGCTCGCGCTGGGTGGTTTCGCGTTGACGCTGGCCGCCTGCGGCAGCAGCGGCACGGGCAGTCTCCTGAGCAGCTCACCTCTGGACCTATTCAGGTCGTCGTCGAAGGCGACCAACGCGAATGCCGCCGCCGGTGACGATGCCGCCGCCGCTGCCACCACCGATATCGAATGTCCTGAGGTCAAGGTGCGTGCCGGGGCATCCACCCTGATGATCGGCAGCAAGCCGGGCGACGCCGAACCGGCGGCGCTCGATGTGCGCTATCAAGGCACCATCATCCGCATGGCGCGTGAGTGCCAGGTCAATGCCGGCATGATGACCATGAGAGTCGGCGTCGAAGGCCGGGTGATCACCGGTCCGGCCGGCGGGCCCGGCACCGTCGATGTCCCGTTGCGCATCGCTGTCGTGCAGGAGGGTGTCAATCCTAAGCCCATTACGTCCAAGTTCGCGCGCGAGACGGTAACGGTGTCGAGCACGATCGACCGCGTGGGCTTCGCCCATGTCGAGAACGACGTGACCTTCCCGCTGCCGCAGCCGCTCGGGCTGATCGATTCCTATGTGGTGTATGTCGGCTTCGATCCTCTCGGCGCCAAGCCTGAGCCGAAACGGCCGCCGGCCAAGCGTAAGCCGGCGGCGAAGCCGAAGCAAAGTTAGCACTGGTCATTCCGGGACGGCCCGAAGGGCCGGCCCCGGAATCCAGAGGCAGGCACGGCATCTGGAGCTGGATTCCGGGTTCGCGGATTGCGTCCGCGCCCCGGAATGACGACAGGAATCACCACCCTCTCAGATCGACGATCGCCGTCTTCAGCGCCCGCATGTCGGTGATGATGGTGCGGGCCCCGGCATCGAGCAGCTTGTCGGCGAGATCGGGGGCGGCGTGACTGCCGCCGACAAAGCCGATGACCGTCATGCCAGCCGCGCGCCCCGCGGCGACGCCGACGGCGGAATCTTCCACCACGATGCATTCGCGCGGCAGAACGTGCATGCGCTGGGCCGCGTAGAGGAACAGATCCGGCGCCGGCTTGCCGTTCGCGACCTCATTGGCCGAGAATAGATAGGGCTCGAAGTAGCGCAGCAGATCGGTGGTCTCGAGGCTGGTGCGGATGCGGTCGAGCGAGGATGACGACGCCACGCATTTCGGCCCGCGGATCCAGGACAGCGCCTGCGCCGCATGATTGGTGGCGCGCAGCTCGGCGCGGAATTTCTCCAGCGTGGCCTGGGCCACAGTCACCGCGAAATCGGCCGGCAGCTTACGGCCGGCGGCGATCTCGACTTCGGCGAACATGTCGGTGGGGCGGCGGCCGGTAAAATAGCGTGCGATCAGGTCGGGCGTCAGCGCAAAGCCGGCCCGCATGAACGCATTCGATACTACGGATGTGGCCAGCGGCTCGCTGTCGACAAGCACGCCGTTGCAGTCAAAGATGACCACAGGTCCCCCGATGGCTCAGCCGGAAATACACTCCGGCACCGCTCACGAACGCTGCGGACGAATCACTCCAGGCAGGATAGGCGCGTGGAATCGTCAGTCAAAGACAACCGCACGGCGTGTTTCCAGGGTCGCGGACAATAGCGGGGACAACCTCCGGCTGACGGCCGGGACGCTCTGCCGCCAGTGCACCGCAAAAAGAAGCCGCAAAAGAAAATGGCCGGGAAAAGCCCCGGCCATTGAACGGTCCGACGGTGCGTCGCGCTTAGTTTAGCTTCTTGCGGACATCCTCGATGCCCTTGGCGATCAGCTCGCCGGCCAGTGCGCCCTTGGCTTCCTGGGTGAGGATGCGTTCGGCGGCGGCCGCCGCGGCGTCCGCGGCGGCGCTGCGCACCTCGGCAGCTGCCTGGGCTTCCGCCTGGGCGATCTTGGTTTCGGCCATCTTGGTGCGGCGGGCGACGAATTCCTCGATCTTGGCCTTGGCCTCAATCGCCATCCGTTCGGCCTCCGCCTTGGCGCCGGTGATGATGTCCTGCGCCTCGGTCTCGGCCTGCTGCCGCTTGCGCTGATATTCGGCCAGCAACTGCGCGGCCTCGTCCTTCAGCTTGCGGGCTTCGTCGAGCTCTTCCTTGATATGGCCCGCGCGGTCGTCGAGCGACTTGGCGACCATTTTGTGGACGCCGAGATAGCCCATGCCGACGACGAAGATGACAAAGGCGACGGCAACCCAGAACTCGGCATCGCCCAGAAGATGGAGGAGCTTTTCCACGGCGGCGACCCTCAGCTTTTCAGTGCTTCGCCGACCGCGGCGTCGACGGCAGTATCCGCCGGCGCCTTACCGATCAGCCGTTCGACGATCGCCTTGGTGGCGTCGGCGGCGATGCCGCGGACGTTCGCCATCGCCGCCTGCTTGGTGGCGGCAATGGTCTTCTCGGCCTCGGCAAGCTTGGCGTTGAGCCCGTCTTCCAGCGTCTTGCGGCGGGCTTCCGCTTCCGCCGCCTGCTTGTCACGGGTCTCGTTGGCGATCGCCTGGGCGCCCGCACGGGCGTCGGCGAGCGCCTTTTCATAGGCCGCCAGAGCGGCGTCGGACTGTGCCTTCAGCGCGCCGGCTTCGGCAATGTCGTCGGCAATGCGCTTCTGGCGGCTCTCGATGATGCCGCCGATTTTCGGCAGCGCCACCTTCGCCATCAGCACGTAGAGGACGATAAAGGTAATGGCGAGCCAAACCAGTTGCGAAGCAAACGTCGTCGAATCAAAGGGCGGGAAGGCACCCTTATGCCCGGACGGCTGTTCGGTGTGTGAATTGGTTGCCATCTGTCGAACCTCGGCCGGCGTTTCGGCTTAGAGCGCGAACAGGAGCAGCAGCGCGATCAGCAGCGAGAAGATGCCGAGCGCTTCGGTCACGGCGAACCCGAAGATCAGGTTGCCGAACTGGCCCTGAGCGGCCGACGGATTGCGCAGAGCAGCGGCGAGGTAGTTGCCGAAGATTGCGCCCACGCCGACGCCCGCGCCACCCATGCCGATGCAAGCAATGCCGGCGCCGATGTACTTGGCTGCGATGGGATCCATAGGAAGACTCCTTTTCGAGGTTAGTTCGGGCTCAGTGGCCCGGGTGAATAGCATCGTTGAGATAGATGCAGGTGAGGATGGCGAAGACGTAAGCTTGCAGGAAGGCGACCAGCAGTTCGAGCGCGGTCAGCGCAACCACGAGCGCCAGCGGCAAAGTCGCGCCGACGATGCCGAAGATGCCGGCGCCGCCCAACAGCGTGATGAAGCTGGCGAACACCTTCAGCGTGATGTGGCCGGCCAGCATGTTGGCGAACAGACGCACCGAGTGCGAGATCGGGCGCGACAGGAACGACAGCACCTCGATGAACACGATCAGCGGTAGGATGTAGACCGGAATGCCTTTCGGCACGAACAGATTGAAGAAGTGCAGCCCGTTCTTCCAGAAGCCGTAGACCAGCACCGTCAAGAACACCGACAGCGCGAGCGTCGCGGTGATGACGATGTGGGTGGTGACGGTGAAGGTGTAGGGAATGAGGCCGACGAGGTTCACCGTCAGAATGAAGGTGAACAAAGTGAACACGAAGGGGAAGAACTTCATCCCTTCGGTGCCGGCGGTACTTCTTATTGTATTGGCGACGAATTCGTAGGTGAGCTCGGCGGCCGACTGGATGCGGCCCGGCACCAGCGCGCGGCGCGAGGCGCCAGCGATCAGGAAGATCGAGATGATGACCACCGCGGCCACCATGTAGGCCGCCGAATTGGTGAAGGCGATCTCGGTGTGCCCGATCTTGCCGACCGGGAAGAGATTGACGATCTGAAATTGATGGATTGGATCGGTGGCCATGATCTAGTCGTTCACAGTCGGGTCTTTGACAACTCCAGCGGCCCGCATCACGTTGAGCACGCCGGCGGCGAAGCCGAGCAGAAGAAACACGATGAGCCCCCACGGCGATATGCCGAGCCACTTGTCCAGCAGCCAGCCGATCGCCGCACCCACGAGCACGCCCGCAACCAACTCGGTCGACAACCGGAAACCGCGGGCAATCGCCGAGGGATCGGTGGTCTGACGCGGGCCGTCGTTGTGTTCGGAGGGCCGGTTCACTTGCGTGAGCCGATCGCCGAGACGTTGGAGCCTCGCGGAGAGAGCAGCTTCGTCGTCCGGCGGGTCTTTGCGTTCGCCCTTGTCCCGCGTGCCGTCAGCCATGCCTTCGACCCGCTCGGAAATAAGGCTTTGCTCTTGTCCCGCCGCCCTAAAAGCCGCGCGGACCATACTGATGCGACTCCCTTGAGTCAAGGAACCGAAGCTGCGGCATAAGTGTTTGATTCAAGGCTTAAAACAAGGAATTTTCGACTCCCGGGCGCCGTCGGCTGCGGGCGCCGCGGGAGGCTCATCAACAGATGAGCGTGGCGATCGGGTTCAGCCGCGTGGGTGCCGGTGTTAGGGTGGCAAGGTCCCGCACCGGACGCGAGAGAAGGGACTGCCTCATGTGGATCATGCGGACTGCGCTTATCGCGACCGCCATTGCGGTTGGGACCGTTCACGCCGTTGACCCGGTTTGGGCCGATGCGCGCATCCTGGTCGTGCAGGACGCGCCGCCGCCGGCTGTCGCCGCGCCGGTCCCGCCTGTCGAGACGCCGGTCGCGCCCGCTGCTCAGCTGCCGTCCGAGCCGCAGCCGCTCGCCGGCCCGCAGGTCTCCGGTCAGCAAGCCGCGCCGCCCGCGGTTTCGCCGGTGCCGGCATCCCCGCAGCTGCCGCCACTGCCGCCCAGCCGCTTCAGTTTTGCGCGTGTGAAGGAGGGGTTCCTGCGGCTCGACAGCCAGACCGGGCAGACCGCCTTTTGTGCCGCGCGGGCGGCAGGCTGGGCCTGCGAGGCGGTACCCGAGGAACGGGCCGCGCTCGAGAAGGAGATCGCCCGCCTGCAGGATGAGGTTACCGGCCTCAAGCGTGAGGTCGCCGCCTTGCGCGAGCCGCCACGGCCGCCGGCCGATCTCGCGCCGCGCCCGCCGGCGCCCAAGGACGGCGAAAAGCACGGCGAAAAGGACGGCGACAAGAGTGGTGACCTGACCATCAAGCTGCCGACGCAGGAGGACATCGACCGCGCCACCGCCGCGCTGCAGCGCGCCTGGGACCGGGTCGTGGACATGATCGGTAATCTGACGAAGGATCTGACGCGCAAGGCCCAGCCCGACCGGACGACTTTGTGAGGCCATGACCGCGCATCTGTCGGGTCTCACCTCCATTGCGCCTTCGCTGATTGTCACCGCGACCTTGCGCGTCGAGACGCGCGGCGCCGGCTTCACCGAGATCACGCGCGAGGCTGCCGATTTCATCGCGCAGAGCGGGGCGGGCGAGGGGGCTCTCTTCGTCTTTCTGCGCCACACTTCGGCGTCGCTAACGATTCAGGAGAATGCCGATCCCGACGTGCAGACCGATCTGGTCACCGCGCTTGACCGGCTGGCGCCGGAAGCCGCGCCTTGGGTGCACGACGTTGAAGGACCGGACGATATGCCGGCGCATGTGAAGGCCATGCTCAATGGCGTGTCGCTGCACATCCCGGTGACGAAGGGCCGGCTTGCGCTCGGCACCTGGCAGGGTCTCTATCTCGTCGAGCACCGGCGCGCGCCACACAGCCGCGAGGTGCTGCTGCAGTTCATCGGCAGCGGGACGTGAGTCTTACAAACCCGCCAGCGAAAACAGCAGTGCGACCACCCACATCGCGATCGCAATCGCTGACGTCCATAGTGCAAAAATAAGATAGGTCTCGCGCAAGACCGTTGCGCTGGCCCATTGCGCATGGGCTTCCGGCGGCCGGAGGTCCTTCGGCAGATAGAGCCACATTTCGGTTCTGCGGTAATCCTTGGTGAGCGCCTCGCGCGCTTTATAGACCAGGATACCGGCCATCAGCGTCGTCATGGTGCCGCCGGCCTGGAAGGCGAGGCGTGGCTCGAACGACATGCCGACCATCGTGCAGAAAATCGCCAGCGTGCCGAACAGGCAGGCGCGCTGAACGGTTTCAAAGGCGATCCGTCGCATCTCTTCCATGTCGGCCTCTGGCGCGCGCCGATGGTCGGACAGCCGCCATTCTAGCCCGAGCCGGCCATTCCGGCGGTCACGATGGCGTTAAAGCCAGGATCATCCGTGGTAAGAGCGAGCAACAGGGCTGAGGCATAGAGGACGCAGGCCACGGCCGAGGCGCCTTGGGCGAAGCGCAGCAGCAGCATTTGGAAATGCTCTTTCGCGAGCCGCGGCCCAAGATCGCCGGCGGGCCGTTCTTCAGGGGTGAGCGCGCGCCAAGCCTCGCTCCGACGGAAGCGTTCTTCGGTCATGAAGTAGCTGCGGGCGAGCAGGCCGACCGAGAAGATCAAGGCGATCGTGGCGCCGACCTTGAAGGCCAGTGGCGGCTCGAAGCTGAAGGCCAACATCAGCAGCGCGGCAGCCAAGGCGACGAACAGCGAGTCGCGGGTCAGGGTGAAGAAAGCAAAGCGTGCGCACGGGATCATGGTCCCTCCTGTGTGACCACTTAGCCCCCTGAATGTGACCTCCTAGACTGCCTCACGATTAAGCAAACATTATGCCAGACGGGGCGTCGGCTTCCGAACTTGCCAACACCGCCGCCGCGAAACTGTTCCAGACGGACTGTTCTTACAGCCCAAATTCGACGAAATTACCGATGGCCGGCAGGGTCAATAACGCGGTACCGGCAAGCCAGATCCAGAGCGAGGCGAAGGTCGAATCGTCCTTCGCGCCGACGAAGTGCTCGTAGAGCGCGGCCGGGATGCCGGCGATGATGATCGTCGCCGTCGACACCATCAGCGAGGAAAACATCAAAGTGAGCGCGGGGCTGCCGAACAGCAGCGCCGGCGCCAGAATTTGCAGATGGATGAGGGCGAACAGCAGGGCGATCTGATTGAAGATGCCGTTGATCATGCCGAAGAAGGCGATGCCGATGTAATAGATGTTGCGGTTCATGACTGGCCTTCAACCGGTCTGGGCGGGGCTGAGCAGCAGGAACAGGTACAAGAGGCCGACGCGCAGCCAGAACAGCCAGACCACGCCCATCAGCCAGATCACCACCGGCACGGCCGCCTTCGGCGTCACCACCGCCACCGCCGTCACCACGGGATCGGTGACGCGGCAGAAGAAGCGCCAGATATAGTTCGGCGAATCCGGCGCGACGAAAAGCCCGAGAATGACGCGGCCGAGCAAGGTGTACATCAACGCCGCCAGAATGAAGTTCGGCGCCAGATAGAGCCACGATGCGAGCAGCGGATTGGCGGATGTCATGACGATTGTCTCCGGCAAACGACGCTAGAGCCGACAACGATAAATTGGAATTGTCCCGGTATCCGTTCGTCCCCGCGAAAGCGGGGACCCAGCGTTGCGGTGCAAGCTTGTTAGAGCTTGCTGGTTTCCCGCTTGCGCGGGAATGAGCGGTGACCGAGGCAACCCTGATCGCAAGATGCACCAATGCTTCACCTGAAAAAAGCGGGGCCCCGCAGGGCCCCGCTCCGATCGGACCGGCGAAGGGCCGATCAGGTCTTTTCCGCGAGAACTGTCTTGCCACGCGGCTTGCGGATCTCGTCCACGTAAGCCTGCATTTCCTTCGACGGTTCTGGGGTCATCAAGCTGACCACATAGATGACCAGGAACCCGAACGGCATGCCCAGCAATCCGCAGGCGATGTTGTTCAGGTTGAACCAGCCGACCTTGTTGGCCAACGGGTGCGCCAGTGTCGGTATCGCTTCCATGGCATTGGGAAGCGTCATGACCTTGGCGAGGTCGACCAGCGGCGCCCCCGTGACCGGGTTCAGCAGCGAGGTCATGCCCGCATACTTCACGCCGAAGCCGGGGAAGTACCGGGTAACGACGAGGTAGAACAGGCAGAGACCGAAGCCGGCAATCATGCCTGCGACCGCGCCTGCCGCCGTGGTGCGCTTCCACCAGACGCCCATGATGAGCGCCGGGAAGTTGCCCGCCATGGCGAGCGAGAACGCCCAGCCGACCATGGCCAGGATGTCTGCCGGCTTGGTAGACGCCAAGTACGCCGAGCACACCGCGACCACGAACAAGAGGCCGCGGGCAACGGTCAACCGGCGAACGGTCGGCGCGTTGGG